>JAFZDG010000015.1 GCA_017561285.1 Bacteroidaceae bacterium | reverse complement strand
TGCCTCCTCGCACCACTTTGCCCACTGTGTTTTTGTTTACACCTATGGCTTCGGCTGCCTGTTTGTACGAAATGTTGTGTTGTTTCAAAAAAGCTTTAAACTGTAGGCCTGAATAATACCATTCACCGGCACTAAATGAATTTACATCTTTCATTTTATTGTTTATTAATGATTTTAAATCCTGCAAAGTGAAGAAATATATCAAAAACCGACATCATTACACAGCGTTTTTTCTACATTAAAATTTTCTATTTATGCCTTTTATCATACTTCAAAGCAACAAAATGAAACCGACAGATTATCGCCACCCCGAAGCACACATACTGTGCGGTAATCGGTATACAAACTGCCGGTACGAATTTTATAGCAGAAAAATACCATTAAATGGTAATAAATCAATACTAATTGTTATATTTGCATTGTAATAGTAATATATCACTATATGAATAGCGAATTTACAACAAATCAAGATATCATAGAGTTGCTAAGTCGTCGTATTAAGGAATACCGTCTTGCAGCAAGAATCAGTCAAAAAGAAATGGCCGAAAAGTCGGGTATCAGCCTTGCAACGATAAGCCATTTTGAGCAAGGTGTGAGCCAAAACCTCACGCTCAATAATCTTATATCGATTTTGCGAGTGATTGGAATGGAACAACGACTTAATGATTTGCTCCCTGAACTACCAATGCCACCAATGGCACTCAAACAAATCAATAAATATATCCCTAAACGAGTAAGGAGGGCTGGCGATGATACAAACACTTGATGTTTTTCTATGGAACCAGAAAGTGGGTTCATTGGTAACCTACAAAGAGAAATACAACGAAAAAGTGTGTTTCTATTATGATGTTGATTTCCTTAAAAAAGGGCTTGATATAGCTCCTTTGCGAGCATCAATCAACAGCCAATCGGTGAAAAGTGGTTTGCCGGTTTATGCCGATAACGACAAATTGTTTGGTGGACTGCCATCGTTTATTGCCGATTCGTTACCCGACCATTGGGGTAATAAAGTTTTCAATGAATGGGCAAAGTTGCATAATATCAGCACAAGAAACCTATCGGCATTAGACCGACTGGCATATATAGGTCGCAGAGGAATGGGGGCATTAGAGTTCTTACCACCAATGGCTGAAGATATGGAACGCTCATTTAAGATTGAAATTGCCGATTTGTATCGCTTGGCACAAGCCACATTAGACGATGCTCGTCGCTTCAAGACCGAACTACAGCCCGACTTGATGATTGAGAGTTTGTTCAAAGTAGGAACGTCTGCAGGAGGTCGTCGCCCTAAAGCCATCATCAACCTAAATCCCGAGACGAACGAATGTTATTCAGGACAAGTGGCTACGCCCATTGAGGGATTTATTCCGATGATTATAAAGTTTGATGAACATCTTGATATGCCTACCACACGCATTGAGTACAGCTATTATCTAATGGCTAAAGATGCAGGATTGAAGATGATGCCATCACGACTTCTTGAAGGTGAAACATCAACGCACTTTCTAACAGAACGATTCGATAGAGTAGGCAATACAAAAGTGCATACACAAACATTGGCAGCTATGAATCCATTAGCCAGCAGCTATGAAGATCTTTTTGATGTAGCTTGTCGCATTGGAATACTTCCGGCAGAATTGTCTCAATTATTCCTATTGATGACAATGAATGTGTTGAGTGGAAACATTGATGACCATCATAAGAATTTCAGTTTTATGATGGCAAGCGATGGTGTGTGGCACATCACACCTGCTTACGACTTTACATTCTCGGTTGACACATCAGCTCCAGGATATATCAATCGTCATTGGATGACAATTAACAACAAGAATGCCGACATAGAGCGAGCAGACTTATTGCAAATTGCAAAACGCTACAATATAAAAGGAGCAGAAACTATCATCAACAAAGCAGTTGATGTGGTTTCTAACTACGCACATTATGCACAGTTAGCCGGCATAAGCGATGAATGGACAAACAAGGTTTTGGAAGAAACAAAATATCGTATTAATTTATTAAAAGTATAGTCATTTAATCTTTTGTTTATGGCTACATATTTGAATGGAATTATTCCTCACGATTTCACTGCTATAGAAAATAAAGAAAAGGCAACTGCTGAACTTAATAACATACTAAAACAACTACAAGATTATTGGCATTTCACAAAAGGATTTAATACTATAATAATTGATTATGAAGAATATTCTCAAACCACTTATCGCATTGACTTACCTAATGATTTAGGGTGGCTTGAGCTAAAGAATGGATTTATATTTCTTGACATATCATATAAGTACTTCCAATATTTTTTCTGGGAAGGTTTGAGATGTATGGTGTATGATATTGCAATAGCTCTTGGTAAAGATGTTGTGTACATAGGCGACGAATATTCTTTTGAGGAATGTGATTATGGTGAAAAAGATTGGGATAGCAATGATTTTACCTTTAATGATTGGCTATCACACAAACAACCAATACCAATATATGATGACAACGCTATATTCGAATTTAATAATTTGCCTAAATGGAAGAATTTATTTCAAGAAACATTTACCGCATGTAAAATTCGGAAGCAAAAACTTGAAGAACAATTCCCTAATTATACAATTCTTACAACATCCAAATATGGTAAATACTTTATATTAGCATTAGATAAAAACGGAGAATTAGTATTGTTAAACGAAAGTACCGGTAAAGAGTTGAGATGTGGTAAAATTGATGGTCTTGATAATAGATTTAATACAGCCGGTTTTTTAATTTATAAGGGTAATAGATGTGCTTTTTACGCTTACGAAGGAAAGAAAATAACAGATTACAGAGTCCGAGAATATGATTGGAAATGGGTAAATGACGTTGTTGTTGTCATCGATTGTAAAACAAAAACGGGAATATATCGAAAACATCTTAAATAGCAAAATCGGCAACCAATTGGCTGTCGATTTTTTGTGGTTGGCGATAGATTTATCTACGGAAAATATAGTCATCAAAGCATTCAACTGCGACACCATCGCTCTGACTGAGCCAAACAATCAAAGTTAGTTGTGAGACCAGCTTCAGTACTACCTATTTTCTATTTTTGTTTTCTTCTCGGGTTCGAGCTCAACGATTTTGTCGTGCAATTCCTCACAAAGATGTTCTTTGTCGTAGTTCGTCTTCTTGGCCGGAACATAGATTGTAGATAGTGATGAGCAGTCGTCGAAAGCAGACACGTCAAGCTCCGCTACCGACTCGGGAAGAGTGGCAAATATGTCGGACTATTATTTTACGTGAAAATTTCTTGCCGCAGGTGTTGCGGTAATGATGCAAAGGCTGCTTTATACCTCTACTGCTGCGCGGCAGTGCGATAGAAAATTCTCTATTACGAAGGTCACCTCTTCGACCTTTCTATTGCAATGTGCAGCTATCTGCGATACGCTATAACCGGTAATGTACATACTGATAATAGCCTGATACTCTTTGTTATACTCGCCAATCAAGTCGTTCAACTCTTGCATCGTAAATGCACAGGGTACTTGGTAAAATTCGTTTTGTGTCATATGTATTAGGTGTAAAAAAATGGATAATATAGGCCTAATACTATATAAACAACTTTCCGCCCCAATTGTTCCGAAACAAAAGGGATTTTAATTGTTTTAATACCTTGCCAATGGTGCGTAATATGCAGATTAACAGTCGCTTGATGCGTCATCTAGGAATGCAGAAATTATGCAATTTGTGGCGATTGTACTCTCAAACGATACTTGTACTGCAAAGGTATAATATTTTTTTGAATGAGTATATTATACTTATGTTCTTTTTGTCTTTGGCTTACAATAGAAAAGTTAAATTGCAGATAAGCGATGCGCCATGCGTGAATTTATAATATATGGATGACTGCCCTATGAGCTATATAAAATTACTCACAAAGAAAAATTAGAATACCTACAGAATCTATTCCGTTTGGCATACCATAAGGCTGCGATAGAAGTATCGTGAAAATGTATAATGGTTGTAAGCATAATCAATAGACAAATGATGATTCCTAAAAAAATTATTTTGAAGAATAAAACTTTGTTTTTTTTGTTTTTGTGGCTTTTTATCTTTTACTTTGTAAAAAGTAGGCTCCGGTTTTTCTCGCAAATACATTTTACGGAGTTATTATACTATGAATCGACATATTACGAATTAAAATATTATTCAGAATGAAAAAGAATCTATTATTTCTATCATATTTGCTATTGATGCTAATCCCCACTACAGCATTTGCAGCCAATGTAACTAAAGTGGTAATTACGGCTGTGGAGCCGGTTGTTGGAGAAAAACGCTCCTTCGAGGCAAGTGTACCCCAAAAAGCAAGCACAGAGATTTATGAGGTGCATTGGGCCGGCGAGTTTGAGAACGGTCGATTCGTTCAAGGAAACAACTATACAATGACAGTCAAGTTGAGAATTAAAGAGAGTTCTAAAAATGTCTTTGCTACACCGTCCAATATCAAGGCTACTATCAACGGGCACAAGGCTAAGGTTGTAAACGGCGAATATAAAACCATCAGTGTCAAATATACCTGGAAGGAGCTTGGCGGACCGAATCCGAACAATCCTAAGACTAAACTTAAGAAAAAACTATCCGAACTCGCAGCAGCTTATACAGCTACTAATGCAGACAACGACAAGGTATTAATCAAATACCTGAAAAGTAAACTTCCCGGAGCAGAAATTTGGACCACCGGTGGAAGCTATACATACACGCGAAAAATGCCATCAGAAACTAAAGACGGCAAAATTACTGTGTCTATTGGAATTACATACGAAGGGGTTACTCTTGACAACTATAATTTCTCGGTTGTGCTACCGGCCCTTAGCAAATCGCCGGTTGCAGCCAAGTTAAATGCCGATATGGAGCTTATGAAAACCGCACTTAGAAATCTGTTAGTAACCGCCAAAACAACGGGCGACGAAGTGCTTGCTGCTGTAAATGCGGCTACTATCAATGGATCGAAGGCTGTGTGGGATGACAATTATAGGTATAGCGCCCCAACTGCCAATGTTCAAGGAAGTATAGAAGGAAAGATAATCGTTATCTTGGGCGACAATAAGGATTATTTCCAAGCCCATAAAACACTGCCCATAGCAGGCACTGCTACCGATGCCGCAATCGATGCCGATTTCAGTACTCTTTCAAAAGCATTGCATAATCATCCGGTAAATAATAGTACCACTCAACAGGAGTTGATAAATCTGGCAACCGATGCCATAAAAAATGGCTCGAAGCTGACATTTGCAGGCTTTACAAAAACAGAAGCTACTTACGACAATGAAGGAATGATTGTCATAAGTTTCGAGTTGGAACTCGAAGACAAGAGCCGCAGTCCGCGCATCTCATTGAGATTTCCCAAACTCAGGCCGCCACTTCCTACTGATATATCGGTGTGCAACGACGAGTGGGAGTTGCTCCGTTTGACAAATAAGGAGCGTTACAAAGCCGGCGTAGGCCTTTTAGTAATGGTATCACCTCTTCAAGATGCAGGCGATATCCGTTCGAAAGAGATTGTCATCGTTATGAGAAAGGATCACCTACGTCCCGATGGCACACCTTACCACACAGCCATTGAAACCTCATTTGCTAATAGTAGATATACCTCCGAAAATTGTATAAAGGGTACTGATACTCCCTCCAAAGCAATTAAAGGATGGCTTAATTCCGACGGACACAAAGCCAATATGCTTAACAGCCAATGGTGTTATTTCGGTTGCGGTATGACAGAGGCCGAAGGTATGAAACATTGGGTTCAGATGTTCACAACCGGAAACGGTGTACAATCAGCCGAAACAAATACAGGATCATATCATTTCAATACGCTTACCGATATGGAAGAGGCACATCTCATATGCTATCTCGGTGAAGGTATTAAGGCATATATTCCGCTCGATGCCGATTATATGGTCAAGAACGGAAATCAGTACAAAATTCACCTTGGAAACATATCTGTGACTCTCTATGTCGGTGACAATGATTCTGAAAATTAATATGGATATTATTTAATTATACTGTTATGAAAAAATATTTATGGATGGCACTTGCATTGTGCTTGTCGATGAGTGCAATTGACGCACCGGCACAAAGTTTCTTGGATAGGCTGGGAAAGGCTGTAAAAAAAGAGGTCGAAAACAGAGTAACCAAGGAGGTAGAAAAGGAAGTGAAAAAGGCGCTTAAGAAGGAGGAGAAAAGCAAGCAACAATCTCAAGAGCAGCCTCAGACACAATCTGAATCCAATCAAGAACAATCCTTCAACAATGCCAATGAAAGACACTTGAAGATATTGGAGGAACGCGGAGAGATTGTTCGTCCCACCATTGTTGAGAATTCTGAGCAAAGTGCGGGTCCTGTTACTGGTGTGACCAATGGCCATGAATGGATAGATTTGGGTCTCCCGTCAGGTACTCGTTGGGCTACTTGCAACATTGGAGCCTCACAACCTCATCAACCGGGAGTGCTTTATGCTTGGGGAGAGAAAGCATCTAAGACAACTTATGCTCCCGAAACCAGCAAGACTCATGGAAAGGATATAGACGACTTCTCAGGCGATGCTACATATGATGTAGCAACAGCCCAATGGGGTAAGGGTTGGCGAATGCCTACCAAAGAAGAGTTTGAAGAG
>JAFZDG010000151.1 GCA_017561285.1 Bacteroidaceae bacterium | reverse complement strand
GCTATTGGTATGGCATTGAGTGGTACATTGCAAAACTTTGCAGGTGGTGTAATGATTTTGCTCTTTAAGCCCTATAAAGTAGGCGATTGGATTGAGGCCGCCGGTGTGTCGGGCGGTGTCAAGGAGATACAGATATTCAATACGATACTCACTACCGCCGATAACAAAGTCATTATTGTGCCCAATGGTAAGTTGTCGAATGATATGGTTATAAACTATAGCAAGGGCGGTACACGCCGCGTAGATTGGTCTTTTGGTATAGCTTATGGCGATGACTTTGATAAAGCCAAAGCCGTACTTACACAGTTTATCAATGACGATAAACGCATTCTCAAAAATCCGGCACCTGCTATCGTTCTCGATAAGTTGGCCGATAGTTCGGTGCAAGTGGTTGTACGTGTATGGGTAGATGGTGGCGATTATTGGGATGTAATGTATGCAATGAATGAACGTGTGTACAAAGAGTTTGGCAAGCATGGCCTTTCGTTCCCCTTCCCCCAAATGGATGTGCATATTACCAAAGAGTAATAAAATATAAATTTGCCGGTTAGTTTTAAAAACGATTGTTGCAGTAATGCGATAATCGTTTTTTCTTTTTCAGTATGTCTGGTGTGAGGCTCAACGAGGTTATAAATTCGATTTCTCTATTGATGGCAACAGTACCATCTGCTACCGGTTTGCAATCTTGTTCTACTCTGCCGCAGAAGTAAAGTAGGGGTACAAAAAAAGAGTACCGAAATACATCGATACTCCTTTTCTAAAATCGTTGAAGATTTTATTTTACCTTAGCAACCACAGCCTTAAATGCCTCAGGGTGGTTAACTGCCAAATCGGCCAAAACTTTGCGGTTGATTTCGATACCGGCTTTGTGGAGAGCGCCCATCAACTTAGAGTATGACATACCCTCGAGACGTGCAGCAGCGTTGATACGTTGAATCCACAATGCGCGGAAGTTACCTTTTTTGTCTTTACGGTCACGATAAGCGTAGGTAAGACCTTTTTCCCAAGTGTTTTTGGCAACGGTCCACACGTTTTTACGACAACCGAAGTAACCGCGTGTAAGTTTCAGAATTTTTTTTCTTTTAGCTCTTGAAGCTACGTGATTTACTGATCTTGGCATAGTTTTTTCTTTTTTGAATGTTAGCGTCACCTTATCGGTGCTCTTTTTTGCTAAAACATTCGGTTAATACTATTGTAACTACTTTTTGTTTTTAGAGAAACTTTCTTACTACGAATTACTTCATAGCGAGCAATTGCTTCACGTTGTTCTCGTCTGCTTTAGAAACTAAGGTAACGTGACCGAGGTTTCTTTTTTGCTTCTTAGTTTTCTTTGTGAGAATGTGGCTCTTGTAAGCATGTTTTCTCTTGATCTTTCCTGATCCGGTAAGGGCGAACCTCTTTTTGGCACCGGAATTAGTTTTAATCTTCGGCATTTTAAATTGTTTTTAGTGTTACATTATATATACTACGGAACGTCCGTGTATTTTTTATTTTTTCTTGGGCGTAATCATTATAATCATACGCTTGCCTTCGAGTACGGGCATATTTTCGGCTTTGCCATACTCTTCGAGGTCGTTTACAAAGCGGAGTAGCAATACCTCGCCTTGCTCTTTGAAGAGGATTGAGCGACCTTTGAAGAATACATATGCCTTTACTTTTGCGCCTTCTTTCAAGAACTCAACGGCGTGTTTGAGCTTGAAGTTGTAGTCGTGGTCATCGGTTTGTGGTCCGAATCGTATCTCTTTTACTACTACTTTGGCAGCTTTGGCCTTTTGTTCTTTTTGGCGTTTCTTCTGTTGATACAGATACTTTTGATAATCCAATATCTTACATACCGGTGGCTCGGCATTGGGAGAGATTTCTATCAAATCAAGCTCCAACTCATCGGCCATACGCAAGGCTTCTTGTATCGAGTACACGCCTTGTTCTACATTATCGCCTACCAATCGCACTTCGCGAGCGCGTATTTGGGTATTTATGCGATGTTGGTCTTTGTTCTCATTGCGAGCACCACCACGTTGTTGGGGGCGGCCGCCGGTGGGTTTGGGTTTGTTATCCATTCAGTCAAATTACCATTGGTTTATCATTTTCTCTACTTCTTCAGAGATTTGCGCCGCAAAGGTAGTAATTTTTACGACACCTTTATCACCTTCGCCATGTTTTCTTACAGAAACTTCTTCATTTTCTGCTTCTTTTTCGCCAACAATGAGCAAATAGGGTACTTTTTTGATTTCTGTATCTCTGATTTTGCGGCCAATCTTCTCATTGCGGAAGTCTACGAAGGCACGAATGTCGCTTTTGGCAAGCTCATCGGCTACGTGTTGAGCATAGTCGTTATACTTCTCGCTGATGGGGAGAATTGCCACTTGGTCGGGAGTGAGCCACAAGGGGAATTTACCTCCGGTGTGCTCTATGAGTACTGCCACGAAACGCTCCATCGAGCCGAAGGGGGCACGGTGTATCATTACGGGACGGTGTTTTTGGTTGTCGTTACCGGTATATTCGAGGTCAAAGCGCTCGGGCAAGTTGTAATCGACTTGGATTGTACCCAATTGCCAACGACGACCGATTGCGTCTTTTACCATAAAGTCGAGTTTGGGACCATAGAAGGCAGCTTCTCCAAGCTCTACTCTTGCATTCAGGCCTTTCTCTTGGCAAGCCTCTACGATGGCACGTTCGGCTTTCTCCCAGTTCTCATCAGTACCGATATACTTTTCGCGGTTGTTGGGATCGCGCAATGAGATTTGTGCCTCAAAGTTCTCAAATTCGAGTGCCTTGAAGATGATGAAGATAATGTCCATTACTTTGAGGAACTCGTCTTTGAGTTGGTCGGGACGACAGAAGATGTGTGCATCGTCTTGAGTAAATCCGCGAACACGTGTCAAACCATGCAACTCGCCACTTTGCTCATAGCGATATACTGTACCAAACTCGGCAAATCGCAAAGGTAGGTCGCGATATGAACGGGGCACTGTCTTGTATATCTCGCAGTGGTGGGGGCAGTTCATAGGTTTGAGCAAGAACTCTTCACCCTCCTCGGGAGTGTGGATGGGTTGGAACGAGTCTTTGCCATATTTGGCATAGTGGCCCGAAGTTACATACAAGTTCTTGGCTCCGATATGGGGTGTCATAACTTGTTGATAACCGAAACGTTTCTGTATGCGGCGCAAGAAGTTCTCAAGGCGTTCGCGCAGAGCAGCACCACGAGGCAACCACAAGGGCAAACCTTGACCTACCGATTGTGAGAAGGCAAACAACTCAAGTTCTTTACCAATCTTACGGTGGTCGCGTTTCTTGGCCTCTTCCATCATTACCAAATACTCATCGAGCATTTTTTTCTTGGGGAAACTGATACCGTAGAT
>JAFZDG010000150.1 GCA_017561285.1 Bacteroidaceae bacterium | reverse complement strand
GTGTTTTCTTTATCATAGCATTACTCCTCTCCAACCTTTACAATTTCACCTAAATGATTGATGCGAACTTTTATCACACCCTCAAGATTAGAAAGATTTGTTATTCGCTTCCACGTATAGTTCTTCAACTTCGTTTCACTATCAACAACCGTTTCTAAATGATGACGGAACACATAATCTTTAGTTGAGAATTTTTGCACACGATACAAATACGGACTGATATAGGCATAATTGTTACTATCGGTCAAATCAACTTCAGACGGATAAAAACCTGCTCTTTCATCGGGGAATATAAAATACTCATTCTGCTTCATTGTAAAAAGGAATTTCCAACCAAACTCACAATTATAACTCTTATCTACAATGGGGAGACCTTGTATATACCGAGCTGTAGCTTCCATAAATGATACGACACGTTCTTGCAAGTTTCCATCGGTATCGCGATATATAGCAACGTGATGATTATTACCGGTATTAACAAAATCGGTTGGTACACGTTGACCTCTATTATCAGAAACAAAAGCACCTGTATTATCTCGCTTCTCATGCAGAGAGATTGCATTACTTAAACCTTTTACAGCTACTTTCTTTATTGAAATCCCTTTTTCCTTATTGAGCCAAATAGGATTATTCTCTAAATCTGAAAAAGCCTTCTTGGCATCACCACCATATGCATTGAGACGCTCTTGCAAAATGATTCTCAATCGTTTATCTATAACTTTATCTATTTTCAAATCGGGTGTTATATCCTTGCGTATTGTATATACGATTTCCTCTTTACGTACTTTCACCACATTGGGTACAATGCTATCGGTAGAAGTATAAATAGGATTTTTATCAAGACTATTACGACCGGTAAAAGCTTTTTTTGCATCTCCATTATATTGCAGCAAACGATCAAAAAGAGCCTTTCGGTATATAGGCGATACGACAGATGCTATAACATCTTGTGTAAACGTTCCTCCTACACTTTTTTCCTCATATGAAATTAATCTACGAGAAGCGTACACTGTTTCAAGATGCAATTGTCCCCGAGGAGTAAGTTGTTGTCGTTTCTTAAAACCTCCACGAATCTTGGTCTTATTAACATTTGCCGTCATCACTTTGTTTTTGGCTTTTATTGACACCAATATCATTTGCAAATGTTTCATTGCCTCTTGCCTAAACTGTGTAACAGGATATATTGGCGATTTAAAGCGCAATTTACCATTACTATTGCGTTCCAATTCTTTGTGCTCTATGGCGTATATTTCGGAGGTTTTATCCATTCGCGCATTCATATTATTTAGATATTGGATATAAGAATGCTTCGTAAAAGCAATGGTTAGAGCATCCATCGCATGGTGACGGTGATCGTTTCGCTTAGTCCAATTTTCTATCTGCTTAATGCGATGACCATCTTTATCTTCATAATATGAGGTCATTCCAACCTTCTCAAATTTTTCCCAATTCAACTCCTGCATAACATCTATCAACTGCCAATCTTCACGTAAACGAGCAGTGATTGCTCCTACTGTAGGAACAACCGTACGAACTACTTGATGCAACATACGCATAGCCTCACGTGCTATATATTGCGAATTTCTCAAATCTCTATCTATAAAATCTTGTGGAATATCAGCCTCTCGCATACGTAGTTTCTTCCACTTTGCCTTAGATATATTACCTGTTTTGAATAGAGTATCTATACGGTTTTCATAAGAATCGATACTATAATCACCCGCTATTCCATATTTCCATGCGACATAATCATAAGCCGTCATACTACCTTTCTCAATATTTATATCACGAGCCTCCAATGTCTTATTTGAAAAAGAATCATCGAACAAACGAGATCGTGGAATAATATGCTCTATATCAAAATTTTTAGAGAATAGTTTTTCTTTAGGTATATAGGTATTAGAATATAAAGTTTTATACCCCATAGGCTCTAACTCTTTATATAATTTATAGCGTACAATATCATTGCGAGATGGATGAGAGATATTGAATTCTGAAATAAGAATAGCCCTTATATTTTCATTTTCTTTGTTTGCTTTGTTAATATTATTATACATATCAGCTCTTTCCGAAGCAGAGTGTTTTAACTCTCGCGCCAACTCTATACGTATTTCATCAATAGGACCATATTGCTCAATAACACCATTGACTATATGAACCATTTGATTTAGGATTTTCTCTACGACAGGATTTCTAAGCGTATTTTTAGGAATTATCTCCAAGCGAGATTTTAAGATTTTCTTTTCAATCTCATCTTTCGTCAAAGAATCCTTTGAATGTCTGTATCCGGCATAGACACAGGCCAATGCATAATCATTACCAGCATGCATAAATGGCAATATTTTGTGCATAGCCTTACTACTCAAGTTACCATATTCAGATTTATAATTAATGCCGGCCAACATTGTAGCATACTCTCTTTCAAAACCTGTAATTTCAATTATTTTATTAATAAGGCTTTCAATACCTGTTTTGGAATTATCTCCCTCATAAGAATAGAGTAGGTGCCACAATCTATAATATGCTTGATTGTAACACTCATCAGAATTCAAAGAAGAATCAAACGACAAAATATCTGTATTATAGCCACAAGCATTGAAAATTTGCGCAACGGCATCGATTTTATCAGCAGCAGATTTTATATTATGAGGTAATGAATGTCCGGTAAGTTCAATGATATTAAGATACTTTTCAAAAAGTTCGGAGTACGTTGTATTACCATCAAAATCTTTGAAATTTATATCTTTTTCTTTTTCAGTCTTAAATAAAAGTTTTAAAACATCTTTTTTAGACAATTTACGGTTAAGCAATAACTCTGACGCTAACAACTCTTTTCTTCAAGAGTAAGTTCTCTCGAATAATATTCTTTGCGTTGAGTATCTGGATTTTTTCCATGAATAGTTACTCTTACATCATTAAGACGTTGCCAAATTCTAAATTCTTGAAAAATAGGAGATGACTTAGGACAGACTTTAGGACCAATATGGATAGTTTTACTATTACCATTAACATCAACAATAAGACTACGTGCTTCTAATTCACATAAATCAAGAATGTATTTCTTGCTTTTAAGAGGTCGTTGATAGAAAATAACAATATCTCTAATCTCTTTTTTTAATTGTGGTGTTAATTCTTTATGAAACAAAGATTGTTTTTCCCATATTTTTTCAAATTCATCTAAATAATCTTGCCTATAAAAGACCTGATTTTTAAGACTTCGATGCCTATCCTCATTTATTTGCTGCCACAGAAACTCACCTACTGTTATATTATCAAAATACAATTGTTTACTTCGATCACTAATGCGACCTAAGTATCCACTTGATGTGTTTATTTCGCCACAAATACTACATATAACATATGCTACGACCTCTATTGGCAATCGCTCTTGCAAAGCGCAACTACGCCATTTATATGCCTGCAATTTTTTATCTGCACCTTTATTTTCGGCAGTATAAATTTTATATTTTGCAACAAATATTGCAGAACACTTTGTTTGAGATTTTCCATTTAACTGCACTCTTAATTCATCAGTCAGTATTTCAGCATAAAATTGAGATTGAAATGCCCATATCCTACTCAACTCGTTTTCCAAATCGGAACGATAAAAATCTGGTAAGAATTTTTTACCTTGTAGTAACTGTTCACAACAATACTGCCCAGGAGTTAAATCATTTTCATAGAGATATTTTGCAACAGACATTCCATCTATTGCAAAACCTTCTTCGGCATTTGCTTTTCTACTACTCTTATAGCCTCGTTTTTTATTTATTGCCATTAATACACGAGCAAATTGCTCAAGTGTAATTTCTTGGGTTACAGCAGATGCTCTTAACCGTAATGTTTCGTAAGTGGTGTTTTTACCACTCTCATTTAATAATGTACCCGCTTTTATAATATTATTTTCCAATAATATTCTTTTCAAAACATCACGTCGTAATTTAAAACGCTGTAAATTACGACGACTGCAACGTTTCAGTGTTCTATCTGCCGCAGTAGTAATAGTAGCTCCTTTCTCAAAATTATTCTTTTCATCTACAGTAAGGGGATTAACCCGTACACCTAAACGAATTATAGAAGATTGTTCATCAATATTTTCGGCTTCTTTCACCACAGCCCAACCAATGCTGTTTGTTCCCAAGTCTAATCCAAGTATTGTTTTCATATGTTATATGTTATGGTATTATTTTTATTTTTTCGCAAGGTATGAATTTTTTACGAAAACCATTCATTTAGTTCAATAAATTTATTATATTTGCGCCATAAAATTTCATCAAATCACAATAAGGATTATTCCGTTGTGAAAACATTTAGAGTGGGGGTACTTGTTGCCCTCGCTTTTTTTATACCCGCCTCGATAAAAATACATATTATTTAACTCACCTATCACAGAATATTGCACAGCTATGATGGTACATTTGCAGTGTTAATCGATGTTTAACCCTTGTAAATGGATAATGCTATGACTAATGCAATGGAACGTTTTGTGATGCAGCCGAGCGAGTGTGCCGGATGGTGGATGGTGGTGGATACTGCCAATTTTGTTTCGGTACGGTTTAAGGCAGGTGAGTTTGACGACACGATGTTGCCTATGGTGCATTCTATGCCGGGCGATACGGCTAAGTCGAAGGCCGAGAGAATGATAAAGTCTATTACCGACATTGAGCATTATGTAGATGTGTTCTACCACGAGATAGGGTTTGGCAATAGAAACAGGGCGGTGTCGTGGGCGTTCTGACAATGAGTTTAATCATCATATTTTGAGGCAGGCTATGTTTGAGATTCTATTTATCCTATGGCTCATCATATCGGTACTGGGGTATATGACCGGCCATAACAACGACAAGTGAGCGCCGCAGTGGTGTGCAGTGTCGTTGCCGATGTGGTTGCAAAATTGTTACCTGTGAGGTAAAATGCAAAGGTGTGTTTTGCTCGCTGCTAAATATTCGAGCAAGCTTTATATTATTTCGCTCGTTTATTTGTACCTTTGCCGAGTGTTATGGGTAACAATTTTAAAATCACTATTATAATCGTATGAAAAGTAAATTTCTTTCTGTGGCAACTATGGTTGCTGCATCATTGAGCCTTGTGGGTTGCGGCAATGCCGGCAACAGTGCCCAAGCTCCGGCCGAGGTTACCAACGATGAAGTTATTTTGCACGCTTGGTCGTGGTCGTTCAATACCATTGGCAAGCATATGAAGTTGATAGCCGAGGCGGGCTACGATATGGTGCAAACATCGCCTGCACAGACTTGCTTTGTGGGCGAGGATGGCGGCCTGGCTTTGTGGAGCGAAGAGGGCGACACAGTGCGCGGTAAATGGTACTACTACTATCAACCCATCGACTGGAAGATAGGCAACTACATGCTTGGCTCGCGCGATGAGTTCAAAGCTATGTGCGATAGCGCTCACAAGTATGGTGTGCGTGTGTTGGTAGATGTGCTTCCCAATCACGTGGCTATAGACCACACTGCCGTAACAGCGGCTCTCGACAGCGTTGTGGGCGGTCACGAAAATCTGTTCCACGCCAACGGCTTTACCGACATTACTCAATGGAACGACCGCTACGAGTGCACCACCGGTATGATGGGTAAATTGCCCGATGTTAATACCGAAAATCCCGAGTTCCAATACTACTATATGAAATATGTCAACGACCTTATTGCGTGCGGCGCTCGCGGCTTCCGCTACGATACTGCCAAGCATATAGGTCTGCCCAGCGATCCTACCGATGAGAAGTCGGAACGCAACAACTTCTGGGACATTGCTACCGGTCGCGAGGCTATCAAAGACATCACGTTGCTCTACCCCGACAGCCTCTTTATCTACGGCG
>JAFZDG010000149.1 GCA_017561285.1 Bacteroidaceae bacterium | reverse complement strand
GGTATGCCTATGAGCATATATAAGTGAAGGAAAACGATTTGCAGCACATAGTTGATACAATGGCTGGCTACAAATCCAAGTCCCTTCTTTACTGTGGGTTGTGTCTTGAAAGTAAAATAGTTGGATAAAAAAAAGTTGAAAACGAAACTAATTATATATCCTATTGTGAGTGATGTGGTAGCTCCCATAGCCATAACAGCATTACAAAGATAGTATATGCCGTATTGTATGAGTGTGGCTGTGACACCGACAATACCAAAGCGCATCAACTCTTGAAATCGGGTTGAGTGTAGTATGTTGCGTATGGTGTGTGCAATTTTCATAGCCTGAACTGAAAAATTGAGGTTGTAAAGATAGCAATAAGCGAGGGGAGAACAAAATCTGTCTACCGGTTTTTTATTTATATGGCCTATCTATAAAACAGCAACACCAATAACTTGCCGGCAAGCTACTGGTGTCGTTGTTATGATGTGTGTCTATTGTCAATCAGCCAAGTCCGACACATCTTCGATAGGCAATTGGCGTTTGAAAACTTCTTTGAACGAGATAAGACTCTCGGTGCGTGCCAATCCAAGAGGTTGTAATTTCGTGTGGATGATGTCGAGCATATGGCTGTTATCGCGAGCATATAGTTTGATAAACATATCGTACTCGCCGGTGGTGAAGTGACACTCTACAACCTCCGGTATTTGTTTCAATTGATCAACAATGCCCGAGAAGTCGCCGGGTGTTTGCAAGTAGAAGCCAATGTATGCGCAAGTGCCAAAACCTATTTTGTTCGAGTCAAGGATATACTCCGAACCTTTAAGTACGCCTAAATTGGTGAGCTTTTGTACTCTCTGGTGAATGGCTGCTCCCGAAACGCCACATTCTCTTGCTACCTCCAAAAATGGAATTCTTGAGTTTGACGCAATAAGTTTCAAAATTTTGTAATCGAGTGCATCTAATTGATGGTGTCCCATGATATTGATGTTTAAGGTTATGAACTAAGCTTTTTGCAAAGTTATAATACAAATTTAAATCTGCAATAGAAATATAAAGAAAAATAGTAAGAATTTTTGTCCTATTTTTCTAAAACAGTCGTAGAATGGGGCTGTGGTGCGGATTGGATAGTGTATGATTGATGAAAATGAGGTAATAAATTAAAACTGACAGTGGAGTGTTTGGTACAATGACCTATTTCTGCTAATTTCGCAGTTGCAAAATTTATTACGATTAGCATCATATGTTATGATTTGTAACAAGAGATTGAATGTAAACGATGTGGTAGCATTGGAAGAGGTGCGCCGTATATATGAGTTGTCTTTCCCGATAGATGAACGCCGAGAGTTTGCCTCGCTTGTGGAGTTGTTGAAATCGAGGCGTAATTTTTCTCTCGAAGCTATATGTCGTGGCGATGATGTAATAGGTATGCTTACTTCGTGGCAGCTCAACGAGTGGCGTTATATAGAGCATTTTGCTATTGATGCATCGATGCGCGGTCAAGGAGTGGGACGGTCGGTATTAAAAACTTTCCTGATGCAACAAAGTACCCCCGTAGTACTTGAAGTGGAGCCTCCTGTCGATGATTGGAGTGTGCGGCGTGTGGCTTTTTATCGTAGTTTGGGATTTGAGTTGCATAGCAATTACAAATATGTGCAACCTCCATATGGCGAGGGCCTCAAAGCCTTAGAGCTGTGTTTGATGACTTATCGTGCGCCTCTCGATTGCGATATGGATACTCCTGCTCACTTACTGTATAAGCAGGTATATGGAGTAGATTGCAGTGATTGAAATGTTAAAATTAAGCATATAGAACAACATTTTGTTGTGAATGTTGTACCTTTGAATTTCTTATTGAGCATTATGAAAAGAACAACATTATATATAATTGTGTTTATTGCTGTTGCCGCAGCGATGTTTATGACCTCGTGTGGTCGTGTATCGCACCATGAACAACGTGTTGTATCGGTGACGATATTACCGCAAAAGTTTCTTGCCGAGCAGATTGCCGGTGAGCATTTTGTTGTCAATTGTGTCGTGCCGGCCAATAGCAATCCCGAAGCATACGATCCTACACCTATGCAATTGGTTGAGATAGGAGAGAGCGAAGCCTACTTGCGAGTGGGTGGTATGTTGGGCTTTGAAATGGTGTGGATGGATCGTTTGGCACAGAACAATCCCGATATGAAAATATATGACACATCGAGTGGAATAGATGTGATAAAAGTAACACATAGCCACACGCATGGCAATGGGGTGGTTCACTCGTACGATGGTGCCGATCCGCACATATGGTCGTCTCCTCGCAATTTGCGCATCATGGCACATAACATTTATGTCGCCTTGATTGAGCTTGATGCAGCTCATGCATCGGACTATCGGAGCAATTATGAGCGTCTGGTGCAACATATAGACAGTGTCGATAGTGTCGTTACCGGTTTGCTTGAGCCTTATAGAGGAACAGCCTTTGCCATTTATCACCCATCGTTAAGTTACTTGGCTCGCGACTACGGACTCACTCAACTATGTCTCGAGAATATGGGTAAAGAAAACTCGGCCTTGACGATGAAAAATACGGTCGATGAAGCTATGCAAAGTGGTGTGAGAGTTGTGTTTGTGCAACGTGAATTTAATCCCCGACAAGTCGAAACCTTTGCTCGTGAACTTGATGCCGAGGTTGTCACCATCAATCCACTCAATTACAATTGTACTACCGAGATAATAGATATAGCCCATGCCATTGCCCGATAAAGATACAATAGCCATATTATCAGGCGTTTCGCTCTCATATGAGCAACGCACTATACTGCGAGATGTAAATCTCACAATAAACAAACGCGACTTTGTGGTTGTGACCGGAGCCAATGGTAGCGGCAAAACATCGTTGATACGCATCTTGCTCAAGCTCATCGAACCCTCGACAGGCAGTGTGTCGTTTTATTGCGATGGTCGCGAGACGCATACACTCCCCATAGGCTATCTGCCACAAAAAAATTCCATAGATAACCGTTTCCCCATCAGTGTCGAAGAGGTTGTTTCATCCGGACTATACAATCCTGCAAAGGCCGTATCTCGCTCGCAAGTAGCTGAGCAAGTAGCCGAGTTGTTGGCTTATCTTGGTCTTGATGCGTTGGCGCAGCGTCATATCGGAGAGTTATCGGGAGGAGAGTTGCAGCGCACGCTTTTGGCTCGTGCGATTATTTCGCAACCCCAATTACTGGTGCTTGATGAGCCTCTGTCGTATATCGATGAGGCGTTTACCCCTCGTATCTACGATCTGTTGGCACAACAAGCCAGCCGGCGAGCCGTTGTAATGGTTACTCATCGTCCCGCATTGGTTGCCAACCTCGCTACCCAAACAATCAAAATAGATACTACGGTTATGTAGTAGGATATGTGATGGCGCTGTTACTTACTATTCTTTAATATAGATAGCAAGCTCTCTATTTGCTTGTCTTTCTCCATTAGAAGTTCTCTTACAAAACTCTCTGTAAGAGTTCCCGAATTATTTTCACAATTATTTATGCAATCGCAAATTTCGTTGTGTGCGGTTGCATTATTTATTAGCATATTGCCACAACCTTTTAGTAGCCATTCGGACGATACATTGGGATAGGTTTTCAATATGAGTAGCAATGTGTCTAACGTGATGGTTGCGCCATGACTGAGTTGCCTGTTTAGTCGTTTCTGGGTAGGTGCATCACCATCGGCTAAACGGTTTTCTGTAAATCCCAGTTGGTTTTGTAGTTGTTTTATTCTTTCGCGTACAGCGGTTTCTGATGCTTGATAGTCCATAACTCGACTTTTGGGGTAAACAATACTATATCTAACCAACATAAGTTGAGATAAAAATACCCGAAAACGAGTAATTTTTTACAAAAAAATTTGGTCGTTTACCCAATATCGTCTATCTTTGCAAACGCTAAGTAGTTTATAATTTATAGGGAAAACTGCCAACCTGTTGTTGGTTATCCAATCCATTCCACCACAAAGGTAGGCAGTTTCTCTCTAAATTTAAAATTAGAACGACTAAAATGTAGAAAACACATATATAATATTTATAGTAAGTAACAAATATTAAAGAAAAGCATATATAATAGCCGAAGGAGAAGAAAAAATCTCAACTAAAAACCATTTATATAAACTAAATTATTTTTTACGATGAAAAAAAATTTTTTCTCAACCAAGATGTGGTTGCTCCTTGTTGGAGTGATGATCTGTTTTACCGGTTGTACGTTTCAAGATGATCTTGATACGCTTACCGATCGTGTGACTGCTCTTGAGGGAAATCTTACCACTGTAAATGAGCAAGTAGAGAGCTTGAAGGCAACTGCTGCCGACTTGCAATCGTTCGATCAAAAGTTCAGTGAAGAGATTAATAACTTGAAGAGCGCTGATGAGGCAATTGATGCCAAAATCAAAGAACTTGCTGCTGTTGATAGTAAATTGGCTGCCGATGTACAAGCTGTCGCTGATTTGACCAATAGCAATATGAGCGAAATTGCCTCTTTGAAAACTCAACTTGCCGACCAAACTGCCAGCTTATTGGCTTTACAAGAGTGGGTTGCAAGAAACGAGGCTGCCATTAATGCCAATAGTGGTAAAATCGATGGTCTTGAAAATAGAATGAATACTGCCGATGAGGCTTTCAAAGCTCTTGAAGGTAAGGTGGATAAAAACAAAACCGACCTTTCGGAATATATCAAAACTGTCGAGGATGCCACCATCGCCAATAAAACGGCTATTGAAACTATCAACACTACTATGGCCGAGATTGAGGCTAACTTGGCTGCTGTGAAAACCCAGGTAGATAACCTCGACCAAATCTTTGCTACTGATGCCGATGTTGATGGCGTTAAGACCGAAATGAGCGAGCAACTTAATGCTGTTCGTGCAGAGATGGCAGAGGCTATTAATGGTGTAAAAGCCGATATTGAGAGTGCTGTGGCTACTATCAATGCCGATATGAAGGCGCTTGAGGAGCGTATGAACGAAACATTTGGTGAGCAACTCGAAGAGGCTTTAGCCGGATATGCCCGTTTGGCCGATTATCAAGCTACAGCTGCTGCTCTTGAGGTGCTCAGCAATAAATATGATGCTACTGCCGAAGAAGTGAAAAACCTCGGTGGTGACATTGATGCTATCAATAAGAAATTTGAAGAATTGGAAGCTCTTGTAGCAACTAAAGCTTCTAAAGAAGAGTTGGCAAAGGTAGAGGCCGATTATAAAGCTGCTGTTGCTGAGGCTTTGAAGGCTGCTCTTGAGAACGATGGTAAGATTACCGATGACATCAAAAATCAACTCAATGCTGCTGTTGCTGAGCTGAATGCCAAGATTGCTGAACTTGAGGAGGCTATTAAGTCGCTCACCGGCAACTATCAAGCTTTGCTCGGTCGTATTCAAAGTGTAGTGTTTGTACCCGAGTACAGCGATGGCAAAGCTACTATTAACTATGCAACAATTGGTGGCGAAATCATTGAGGCTCAATCGGTAATCAAATACCAAATACTTCCTATTGATGGTGTATTGGCTCTCAACAAAGATAACGTGTCGTTCCAGCTCTCTGAGGCCTTGAAAACACGCAGCAGTAATCCTTCAATGGAGGTGGTTGATGTGAAGATTGACAATCAAGAGAAGGGTATCATTGCTGTGTATGTTAATACTCGTAACTTTACTGCCGACTTCTATACAAAGGCCCAAAACTCGGCTTATGCTGCGTCACTTGTCATCGATAACGGTACTGCCAATGTTGCTTCAAGCTTTACCAACCTTTATCCTACTGCTACCGAAATGAGTATCAGAATAGATAATGTTGAGCAAGAAAATCATCGTATTCAATATCACGATACCGAGACTGTTGTTGACATTTTGCCCAAGCACAAGTTGATGTTTAGCGTAGAGACTGACAAATGGTTGGATTTGGCTCAAATGACTGCTGCCGGTTATGCTATCAACTATGTTCAAAATGTAGATACTGCTATAGTAGGTAATGATGGTTCTGTGTTTGAATTGGGTATGAAGGCTCGTGAAGGTTATGCTGACAGCGTTGCTACAGTAAAACTTAATGACGTAAAAGAGAGTGCCGTTGATACTAAACTCGGAGTTACATATACTTATTCTATTGGTACCGAAGAGGTATTGGCAAGTGATACTGTAGAGGTAACTCGTCGTCTTGCTAAGATGTATATGAGTGTGGAGGATATTGTATGGACATACAACCGCAACAACTATCAAGATGCTTTGAGCGATGCCGGTCTCAGCAACACTTATATGCCTAACAACTCCATTACTATCGATAGCTTGGTAAGTATGCCTGCCGGTGATAAATACACATATGCCAATATCATCAATTCCGGTATATTCAAATCTCAACAAACCGTTACTCCTGAAGGCAAGGTTGAGCGTGAGCTTACTGTGACTATGGGCGGTACAAACGAAAAACCTGTTGTTTCTCTCGCTTGGTTTGAGTGGGGTAAAGAGTACACTATTACTCGTACATACCAATATGAAGCTATTGAGGTTGACTTGATTATGACTGTGAATACAGTAGATCGTAGTCGTGAAGTTATTAAGTTGGCTCTTAAAGACGAAACGATTACACTTGCCAATAAACTCGAAAAGACATTCACTGCCGAGGCATTGACACCTGTTTACGAAGCTGCTAAGTCTTATCTTGGTAATATGACTGAGAATGAGTTCTTTGCTATGATTATCAATAATTACAAGGATAGCGAGAAGTTTGCTCTCAGCAACACATTCAACAAGAAAGAGGCTACCGGCACAACCGGTTTGTCAATCAACGGCAATAAGATGACTGCACACTATAGCTACACAGACTTTGCCGACCAATTTGCACAAAAGATAGAGTATGTTTACGACCTTACAACTTGGTTCGGTCAACAAATCATCATTACCAAGAATGTAACAATCGAGCTTCCTGCATATGACTTCAAGTACGATAAGTATCACGTTTATAACGATGAAAACGGTTTGTACTCTAAGGTTACTCCTTTGTATAGCCCCGAAATTACCTCTACCAATGTTTCTGAGTTTGCACTCGACAACGTAGATATGGATGTTGCCTTCCGCGTGGTTGCTGCAGACGATGAAGAGAAATATTTGCCGGTAAATGATGCCGAGAGCAGCCTTGTTACCGAGTTCAATTTTGCAACAACTGATGCCAAGGTGATAGGTGACAGCGAATTTAATGGAAACAAACTTACTTACAAAACAACCGAAGCTTCTATCCCTGTTGTTGGTAAACTCTATATCTTGACAGGTAATGGCGAGCAACGTGTTGAATTGCCCACTAAGTTTGCTAATGAGTACAAAGATTACTTTGTAATGGGTTACGATCCTATTGGTCAACTCAGTGTTGTGGATGGAAGTATCGAACTCAGTCAAGCTGTAACATACTACTACAATGTATGGTATGGTATGAAGTTGAAAGACTACCGTAACGGTCACGCTACCTATGACCTTATCAATGGTGATGATATTGAGCAATATGCCAATACAACACAAAATGGTTGGGTAATCGGTGATGGAACAAATGGTTATGCAAGCAATGGCTACGGAACAGGTATGACTGCCAAAAATCCTGCTCTCTATAGCCTTAACATCAAGCTCTCACTCGATCAACAATCAGTACCCACCGAGTTGGTAGATATGATTAACTTTACTGAGGACGGTATCTTGAGCTATGATAATACTGCGATGCTTAAACTCACAGAACCTGTAGAGTTGAAAGTAAACGTAGAGCTTACATATCCTTATGGTGCAACACAAAATCGTGTGGTAACAGTGACAATCAGTAATAAATAAAATGAAAGGGTAAATCACATAGACGCAACTTATCTCATATGTAATGAGATATGTAAAGTTAGTGATTAACAATCGAGGTAGAGTCCGGCTGTGAAGTCGGGCTCTATTTTTATATGGCTGTGAATGTGGTGGATAATCTTTGTGGTCTGCACGATTGGGGTAATAAGTTGTATGTAATAGTGATTCTATGCAATACAAAAAAGATGCTGTATCCATAATCATCGGACATAGCATCTTTTATGTATATACTATAGGGTGTAGCTTTATACTTTCTTTTCAATACCCATTTGGGCGGCTTGGTCGAGCATATATTGCCATGCGGCTTCGCGTTCGTTGGGTATGATGCCATCGAGTATGGCGTTTTTGATGGCACTCTTCAACTCGCCTACTTCGCGGGATGGTGGTAGTGCAAAGTATTCCATAATCTCTTCACCGCCAACTGGGGGTTGGAAATTGCGTACGCGGTCTTTCTCCTCTATCTCTTCGAGTTTGCGGCGCACCAGAGCAAAGTTGTCGAGATAGCGACGTACTTTCTCTGCATTGCGTGAGGTTATATCGGCTTCGCAAAGCAACATCAATTCGTCAATGTCGTTGCCGGCATCGAACAGCAGGCGGCGTACAGCCGAGTCGGTGACCTCTTCTTCGGCCAATACGATGGGGCGCATATGCAGTTCAACAAGCTTTTGCACATATTTCATATGCTCGTTGAGGGGTAGTTTCATAGTGCGGAAGATACCGGGTATCATCTTGGCTCCTATGAAGTTGTGGTTGTGAAATGTCCATCCCAACCGGGCATCGTATCGCTTGGTGCGTGGCTTGGCTATGTCGTGAAAGAGTGCTGCCCAGCGCAACCACTCGTTGCGTGAGCGCAGGGCTACGTTGTCGAGTACGGTGAGTGTGTGGTAAAAGTTGTCTTTATGTCCGTGTCCGTCAATGGTTTCACTGCCTTTGAGTGCTGCCAATTCGGGGCATATGAAGGGTAACAATCCACTCTCGTCGAGTAGTATGAAGCCTCGAGATGGGATGTCGGCACGTATTATCTTGCCCAACTCATCGGCAATGCGTTCGCGCGAAATGATTTTTATGCGCTCTTTGTTGCGCTTTATCGCATCGAAGGTGTCGGGGTAAATGCGGAAGTTGAGTTGTGTGGCAAATCGTATGGCTCGCATCATACGCAAGGGATCGTCACTGAAGGTTATATCGGGATCGAGCGGTGTGCGTATGATTTCGCGCTCTATATCGCCCATACCATCGAAGGGATCTACCAGCTCGCCATAGTGGTCGCTATTGAGGCATAGGGCCAGGGCGTTGATGGTGAAGTCACGACGATTTTGGTCATCTTGCAGTGTGCCATCTTCTACGATGGGTTTGCGTGAGTTGCGCGAGTATGACTCGCGGCGTGCGCCTACAAACTCTACCTCCCACGACTCATGGCCCTTGCGGTATTTTACCTGTGCAGTGCCAAAATTGCGAAATACCGACAAGTGAGCACCGCGTCCCAGCTTCTTGCACAATGCCTCGGCAAGTTCTATTCCGCTACCCAGTGTTACAACATCTATGTCTTTCGATTGGCGGCAGAGTACGATGTCGCGTACATAACCACCTATCACGAAACATGGGCGTTGCAATTCATCGGCTACTTGGCCTATGAGCTTAAATATTGGTTGTTCGAGGTGCTTGTGCATAGCTGTTACGGGATGGATAAGTTTATTGTGTTTTTATAAAAAATTTCAATCGAGAGGCATTATTTCCTCGGTGAAGTTGGTGAGGTTTTCTATGCCATCGGTTGTGATGAGGTAGGTGTTTTCGATACCTACAGCACCGGTACCGGGTATGACAAACTTGGGCTCAACGGCTATTACGTTGCCGGCCTCAAGTACATCGCGTGAGCGGGGTGCCAATACGGGCGATTCGTTGATTTCTATACCCACGCCATGTCCCACAAAGCCGGCTTGTTGGTTGTGTCCCATAAAGTACTCTCCAAGTCCTGCTTCTTCGGCCATTGTACGCGATAGGTTGTATATATCGGCGGCTTTCACACCGGGGCGAGCCATTGCCTCTATGGCGCGGTGAATGGCGATAGAACAGTTGTGTGCTTTTTGTGCCAGTTCGCTCATTGTACCCACCGAGTAGGTGCGCGATATGTCGCTCATATAACCGGTAAAGTTACCGCAGAGATCGACCATTGTGCTCATTCCCGGCTCTATTACTGTGCCATTGCAACCACCGGGCAATGAGCTGTCGAGACCGGCACCGCCCATGGCAAAGTCGTAGGGAGAGGGATTGTCGGCATTATCGCCACTGATGAGGCTTCCCATATGCACCTCCATACTGGGGCCTGCCACGCGGAAAATACCCAAGCAACCTGCGCGGCGCAGACGCATCTCTATCTCTATTTGCAATTCGGCATCGGTCATACCGGGATGATAGATGCCTTGAAGGTTCTTATATACACTCATATGGCCTTGTGCCGAGGTGCGTATTTTCTCTACCTCGTAGGCTGTCTTGGTAGAGCGTACGTAGCTCATAATGGCCGAACCGTTGGTGGGTGTAGCTTCGGGGAACGATTTTGCCAGACGAGTCACATCGCTGTATGACATAAAGTTCATCTCAAGCGCAAGGGTGGCAGGCATAGCAACACCGGCTTGTTGCAAGAGTGCGGGTATATCTTCGGGCTTG
>JAFZDG010000148.1 GCA_017561285.1 Bacteroidaceae bacterium | reverse complement strand
TTGTGCGCCATCAACAAGTACCGGAACGTTGTGTTTATGAGCATAGGCAATCATATCCTCAACGGGGTTGATAGTACCCAATACGTTTGATGCATGCATCACACATACCAATCGGGTGCGCTCGTTGAAGAGGCTATGGTACACCTCCATATCCAGCTCACCGCGCTCGTTGATAGGTACTACTCGCAACTTGATATCTTTGCGGCTTTGCAGCAATTGCCAAGGTACTATGTCGGAATGATGCTCCATAACGGTGAGTATCACTTCGTCTCCATCTTGCAAGAATTTCTCGCCAAAGGAGTGCGCTACCAAGTTAATAGCCTCGGTAGTACCACGTGTAAATATTATCTCATGGCTATGACGAGCATTAATGTGTCGTTGTACCCGTTTGCGAGCATTTTCGTGAGCCTCGGTAGCCTCTTGACTCAATGTGTGAACGCCTCGGTGTACGTTGGCATTGACTCTACAATAGCTATTGGTTATACGGTCGATAACACATTGTGGGTGCTGCGATGTTGCAGCATTATCGAAATATATCAACGGCTTGCCGTATATTTCACGATTGAGAATGGGAAACTGGGCACGAATAGCGGCTATATCTAACATCTTTATTGCTGTTTTTGCGTGCGCATAGCGCATTGTTGACACTGCGATAGTTCTCCCCTGAAACGTTTCTCAACCAATTGACGCAAACGATCTTTGAGGGCCTCGAGTCGCACATTTTCTATCACATCGCTCATAAAAGCAAACTGCAAGAGCATACGAGCCTCAGCCTCCGATATACCGCGAGTGCGCATATAGAACAAAGCTTGCTGGTCGAGTTGGCCAACAGTAGCACCATGACTACACTTTACATCATCGGCATATATCTCCAACTGTGGCTTGGTGTACATATGGGCGGTAGGTGAGGCACAAAGGTTTTTGTTGCTTTGGTAAGCCTCGGTCTTTTGCGAGCCTTCGCGCACCAATATGCGACCGGCAAACGAGCCTATGGCATTTTCGTCAAGTACAAACTTGAACAACTCGTTACTTGTACAATGAGCCGCACGATGGTCTATGTGACTATATACATCAACTTTCTTGTCGCCATCGGCTATAGCCATACCGCAGAGTTGTGTCTCGCAGCCTTCTCCATCGAGGGCAATGTAATAGTTGTCGCGGGTTGAACCATTGCGCAAGGTAATACCATTGACCAATACATTGGATGAAGCAGCTTGCTGAACGAAGGTTGATGACACGCGTTGCACGCACGTTGCATTCTCCTCCAAGTTATAGCAATCGACTACAGCACCTTCACCGGCATATATTTCGGTTACTTGTGTTATAAGTTGGTTTATACCATCATTTTCGCTATGGTCGCACACTAAGAGCTTGGCTTGAGCCCCCTCTTCGGCTACAACCAAAATGCGGCGGTTGTGCATCATGGATACACCGCCACTTATGATGTTGACCAATTGTATAGGACGTTCCAAAACTACGTGACGAGGTATATATAGGAAAAATCCATCTTGAGCCAATAGCGTATTGAGTGCCACCGTACCATCTTTACTCATATCGGCCACCTTGCCATAGTAGCGAGATACCAACTCGGGATGTGTTTCGGCCATATCGCGCAAAGAGCCGGCCAATACACCATCGGGCAACTCACGATTGCGATCGTGACGATAGAAGTTGTCGCCAACCAGGAAGTATAACTGAGTAGATAGATTGGGCACATCGCAACGAAATGCCTCGTGTGGTTGTGAGGGCAAATCGAGACGAGTGATATTAAGACCATAATCGGGGGCAAATATAGCCTCGAGGTCGGTGTGATGATAATCTTCGTGACGAGTAGAGGGCAAACCTATGCGCTCAATCATCTGCAGAGCCTCCTCGCGCAGTGCATTGAGAGGAGCTGCCGAATGGATATGTATCACCTCACGATGTTCGCGATAGAGGTCGATATATTGTTGTAATGCTTGCATAACTTGTCAAATTATAATTCGCCCAACTCCTTTTTAATCCAGTCATAACCCTTCTCTTCGAGTTCAAGAGCCAACTCAGGTCCACCCGACTTAACAATGCGACCTTTATACAACACGTGTACAAAATCGGGTGCAATGTAATCGAGTAGTCGTTGATAGTGAGTAATCACAATGGTTGCATTGTTCTCATTTTTCAACTTATTCACGCCCTCGGCAACAATGCGCAAGGCATCAATATCAAGACCGCTATCGGTCTCATCAAGTATAGAGAGACGAGGCTCGAGCATTGCCATTTGGAATATCTCGTTGCGTTTCTTCTCGCCACCCGAGAAGCCTTCGTTGACCGAGCGGCTTGCCAACTTGTTGTCCAACTCTACAATGGCACGCTTTTCGCGCATAAGTTTCAAAAAGTCGGTAGCCGACATAGGCTCTTCACCACGATATTTGCGTAGCTCGTTGATGGCTGCACGCATAAAATTAACC
>JAFZDG010000147.1 GCA_017561285.1 Bacteroidaceae bacterium | reverse complement strand
CGTGTCTGTGTGAGTCGGTTGAATAGGGTCGATTTACCCACGTTGGGGCGCCCTACGATGGCTACTATATTTCCCATAATTATAATTGAGTTTGGGTGTTTTTGTATTATTCGTTGAGGTATCCAAAGGAACGAAGTTTATTGACGCGGTTGCGCCAATCCTTTTCTACCTTGACATAGAGTTGCAGATATACCTGTTTGTCGAAGAAGGCCTCTATATCTTTTCGAGCCAATGAGCCTACGCGCTTCAATGCTGTACCGCCCTTGCCTATGATAATGCCCTTTTGTGAGTCACGCTCTACATATATCACAGCCGATATTTCTATGCGCTTGTCGCTCTCTTTAAACAACTCTACGGCTACTTCGCAGGCATAGGGTATCTCTTTGTCGTATGTGAGCAATATCTTTTCGCGAATGATTTCGTTGACAAAGAATCGTGCCGGCTTGTCGGTGAGTGCGTCTTTGTCGAAGAATGGGGGCGATTCGGGTAGCAACTCTTGGATGCGTTTGAGGAGATTGTCGATGTTGAAACGCAACATAGCCGATATGGGTATAATTTCGGCTTGTGGGAGAAGTTCTTTCCAACGATCAACGAGGGCCTCCAATTCGGTTTGTCCTTTGAGCAGGTCTATCTTGTTGATAATGACAATAACGGGCATTCTTTCTTTGGCAACACGCTCGAGAAACTCGGCATTTTTGTCGGGAGTCTCTACAGTGTCGGTTACGTACAGCAGGATGTCGGCATCGACCAGGGCCGAATGCGAAAATCCCAGCATTGACTCTTGCAACTTGTAGTTTGGCTTGAGTACTCCCGGGGTGTCTGAATAGACAATTTGCATATCGTCGGTATTGACGATACCCATAATGCGGTGGCGTGTGGTTTGTGCCTTAGATGTAATAATAGAGATGCGCTCGCCAACAAGCGAGTTCATCAATGTAGACTTACCAACATTGGGGTTTCCTACGATGTTTACAAATCCCGATTTGTGCATATTGTATGGTTTTGATGCAAAAATAAGAAAAAAGTGTCGAAAATGCCAATTTTTGAGCCATTATATAACCACAAAACGCACCTCACAGCGAAGTGGGTGCGTTTTGTGATGTGATATAGATGGTTTTTACTGTGCGTCGTATCCCCAAACGAGGTATAGTGCTCCCCATGTAAAACCTGCTCCGAAAGCTGTAAGAATGAGTTTGTCGCCTTTTTTGAACTTATGCTCAAACTCGGACAAACACAAAGGTATAGAGGCTGCACTTGTATTGCCGTAGTGTTGTATGTTTACAATGAGTTTTTCACTGGGAACATTGAAACGCTCGGCTATAGCCTCGATAATGCGAAGGTTGGCTTGATGGGGTATGAGGTAGTCTATGTCTTCGATGGTGAGGTTGTTGCGGCGCATAATATTGTCCGATGACTCTATCATATCGGCAACGGCGTGCTTGAAAACGAAGCGACCATCTTGATAAACGTAGTGCTCATTCTTGTCGATGGTGGTGTGTGATGCTGGACGCACCGAACCTCCTGCTGTCATAACAAGATGAGGAAGACCTATACCGTCGGTGTGGAAAACTGCATCCATAACACCTATTTCTTCTTCGGTAGGCTCTAAGAGAGCACAAGCTGCAGCATCTCCAAACAGCGGGCAGGTGTTACGGTCTTTGTAGTTGACCATTGATGACATCTTCTCGGCGGCTATTACTACCACCTTCTTGTGTATGCCGGCTTGAATATAAGCTGCTCCGGCTTGTAGGGCTACAATAAAACCGGCACATGCAGCCTGTATATCGTAGGCATATGTTGTCTTAATGCCCACTTTCTCGGCTATGATAGAGGCTGTAGAAGGGAATCGATAGTCGGGGTTGGATGTTGCGCAAATGATGAGTTCAATCTCGCCGGGGTTTACGCCGGTCTTTTCGATGAGCGACTGAAGTGCGCGAGCTCCCAATTCCGATGAGCCTGCACCTTCTTGTCGTAAGATTCTTCTCTCTTTGATACCTACGCGAGTGGTAATCCACTCATCGCTGGTATCAACTATCTGTGCCAAATCTTCGTTGTTAAGAATATCGTCGGGCACGTACGATGCGACACCTGATATTTTGGCTTTAAGCATATGGTGTATTATTAAGAATAGTTGAACAAAATTAATTGTATTTTGCAACTACTATGGTTTCTAAAGAAAAATGCCCTAAAAATAGGGCATTAGATTTTTAGAGCTGAGTTAATTAAACAGCAGCTTCTTTTTCGATAGCCAACTTACCACGGTAGTAACCGCATTCGCCGCATACTGTGTGGTAAACATGCCATGCACCGCAGTTGGGGCAAATGGCCAATGTGGGGGCTACAGCCTTGTCGTGAGTTCTTCTCTTGGCTGTTCTTGTCTTTGACTGTTTTCTTTTAGGATGTGCCATTTTACTATATATTTAATTATTATCTTTTCAGTTTCTTGAGCGCATCCCAGCGAGGATCGGTAGGTTTCTCTTCCTCCTCTTGTGTGTCATCGATAAATTCCATGTCGATATCGTCATCTTCATCATCGATGCGTCTTGCGCTCATTTGTTGCAACCTTGCACTCATATCTTTGTTGCACTTGCCGTAGGGATGCACGTGCTTGATGGGGATGGTGAGTGCGATGAATTCGTAGAGAAACCAAGCTATATTCAATTCGCCTTCATCTTCGGGGATGATGAGCATATTGTCGCTTTCCTCCTTGTATTCGTGTCCCAATTTTATAAAGAGCTGCTCATCGGTGTCGATGATAAGCTCCATGTCGTCGAGACAGCGGTCGCAGGGGATGTATATAACGCCCGAAAGGTCGAAGTTGAGTTCAAATACTGTGGCAGTTCGCTTTACAGTGAGTGCTACATCTACCTTTCCGCGTTGGACTTCGGGTCCGTCTATGTTTGCAAAGAACTCGTTTTCGAGCCTGTATTTATGCTCGGTAGTAGTGCCTACCGGCATCGTTTTGAGCGATAGTTTATATTCTGTAAACTTTCCCAAGGCTGATACATCATTAAAAAACTGCGCAAAGGTAAGAAAAATTATTGGTACTTGTCAAATCTTTGTGCAGATATTTATTATACAATAGTGATAATTTTTATGTGAAATGGATATTTCGGGGTTATAACAAGGTTTTATAATCAATGGTTTATGGGTAGCAGTAAAAAGTTTAAAAATTTTTTTCTTATGGTTGTTTCTTGCTGTGTAAATAAAGTATATTTGAAACAAATGAGGTTGCACCCAATTTTTTTTGATGCAACCTCACCTATGTTTAGCTTATGTTATCAGAGTGCTTTGCCTGCGCTACCAAGAACGTTGATAAGTTTGTGCTTATAGAGCTCTTTGAGCGAGTCGCGAGCCGGACCAAGATATTTGCGGGGGTCAAACTCTGCGGGTTTGTTGGCCAACACTTCGCGTACGGCTGCTGTCATAGCCAAGCGACCGTCTGAGTCGATGTTGATTTTACATACCGATGATGTAGCTGCGCGACGGAGTTGGTCTTCGGGGATACCGATGGCATCTTTGAGCGCACCACCATATTGGTTGATAATAGCTACTTTGTCTTGGGGTACACTTGATGAGCCGTGCAATACGATGGGGAAACCGGGTATGCGTTTTTCGATTTCTTCGAGGATGTCGAAACGTAGAGGGGGAGGTACGAGGATGCCTTCTTCGTTGCGAGTACATTGCTCGGGACGGAATTTGTTGGCACCATGTGATGTACCGATAGATATAGCGAGTGAGTCAACACCTGTTTTCGATACGAAATCTTCAACCTCTTCGGGACGAGTGTATGTGTGGTGCTCGGCGCTCACTTCATCTTCAACACCTGCCAATACACCCAATTCGCCTTCAACTGTTACGTCAAATTGGTGTGCATACTCTACAACGCGGCGTGTTAGCTCTACGTTTTCATCGTATGAGTGGTGCGAACCATCGATCATAACTGACGAAAAGCCCATATCGATACAAGATTTGCAAAGCTCAAATGTATCGCCATGGTCGAGGTGGAGTGTTACGGGAATATTGCAACCCAACTCTTTGGCATACTCAACAGCTCCTTGAGCCATGTAGCGAAGGAGTGTTTGGTTGGCATATTTACGTGCTCCGCTCGATACTTGAAGGATTACGGGCGATTGACACTCTACAGCTGCTTGGATGATAGCTTGCATTTGCTCCATATTGTTGAAGTTGAATGCAGCAATAGCATACTTACCTTCCATAGCTTTGCGGAACATCTCACGGGTGTTCACCAAGCCTAATTCTTTGTAACTAACCATTTCTTTAATATATTAAGTTGATAAATAATCTTTCCGCAAAGATAGGAATTATTCTTATAATAATCAAGCGAAAATGAAACGACAATTTTAGATTATAAGTGGTGTGTAAAAATTTGCTGTATGGGGAGTGTATATCTCATTTTATGGGCTGCTGTAAAAATAGATCGAAACAAACCTCTTGTATGTTTATAATGGATTTTTTTAAAAGGATTGGAATAAAAATGCGGTTTGGCTTGTTTTATCTTTTGTTTTTTATCTATATTTGTGTTTAAATCAATTTATTAATAAAATAATACTATGAAAAATCGTATCGTTTGTGTAATGATATGCTTGAGTGTCATGCTATCAGCTTACTCCGATCTCAGTCAATGGGCGTTGTACGGAGTTAAATTAGGAAAATTCACTAACAAAGGTTTCTCGGAAGGACTGGCTGTATTTAAAGATTATAATCTCAAGATGTGTGGCGCTATCAATAGGGCCGGTGAAGTTGTGATTGAGGCTCAGTTTGAGGATTTGAGCGATTTTGAAAATGGTATGGCAGTTGCCTCCCTCTCATACAATCAAAATGGTATCATTAATACACGTGGCGAGTGGTTGCTGCAACCTGTGTATAAAGATATTAAAAAAGATGAAGATCATCGGGGTGTGTATATTGTGACTGACGAAAATTATAATAAAGGCCTGTTTTATAATGGACGTATGGTTATTCCTGCCGATGCAGAATATTATGATATTTCGACTTGGAATTTCCCCTTTATAGAGTGCGATAAGGTTGGTGATGACTTTAATCTAAATTTAATAACAGGTGAGAGGTGGGATTATGTTTTTCGTAAAGGTAGCCTATTTGTGGCCTCTAATTTATATGTAGAGAATAGTGAAGAAAAGTATGGGTATTATAAACTTGACGGAAGTAGAATCGATGTGTCGAAAAATAATATAAGTAGTCAAGGTCTAACACCCTATAAAGATAATGAGACTAAGTTGTATGGACTGAAACATGCCAAAACCGGAGAAGTAGTAGTTCCTGCACAGTATAAAGAGATGTATGGTATATGGATAAATGATGTAATCGTAGCAAAGGATGGACAAACCAATATCATATTAGATGCTTATGGTAGGGAGATACCGAGTTTGAGTCATAAACCGAATCTTGTATTTCATTATTTTGAAAAGAATTATATCATAGCGCAGTATTCCGATGTGTATGGATTGTATGATTATAAAGGCAATGTAATTTTACCCGAGAAATATGATATAATATCATGCCGTCATAATATACCGGGCGATTGGTATTCTGTAAAGCTCTTAGGTGAAGATAATTATAAGTTATTTAATGCTGCTGCCGGTAAGTTTTACGAGTCCGGAACTTATTCTGATGGGATGCTTAAAATAAACGATACTCAAAATCAAAAGTCTTACTATGTAAATGTTGCCACAGGGCAGATTATAGATAAGAATTTTGATCATGCCGGGGAGTTTTCGGAAGGTGTTGCCTGGGTGAAGTTTAAAGGTAACAAGTATGGCGATTTTATTGATAAAAACGGAAAAGTAGTTTTTACAGGCAGTGAACAATGCAATCCCGAAATGTATTCAAAGTTTTCAGAAGGTGTTGTCAAGGCCAAGGATGAAACGAATTATGTCTACGGTTATATCTATAATCCATTAGGATCGGGAGATTATGTTTATAAACAAAAATCCGGGCAGGACGATTTTGTAT
>JAFZDG010000146.1 GCA_017561285.1 Bacteroidaceae bacterium | reverse complement strand
TCCATTGTAGCTGCACCATCGTGCACCTCACCAATCTTGTGAGTAAGACCTGTATAGAAAAGAATACGCTCAGAAGTTGTGGTTTTACCGGCATCGATGTGCGCCATAATACCAATATTTCTGGTATATTTCAATTGTGCATCAGAACTAGCCATTTCTCTTTCTCCTTATTAGTTAAATAATTAGAATCTGAAGTGAGCAAATGCACGGTTAGCCTCAGCCATCTTGTGCATATCCTCTTTACGTTTGAATGCACCACCTTGCTCGTTAAAGGCATCAACAATCTCAGCAGCCAATTTATCGGCCATTGTTTTGCCACCTCTTTTACGAGAGTAGTTAATAAGATTTTTCATTGAAATCGACTCTTTGCGGTCGGGACGGATATCGGTAGGAACTTGGAAAGTAGCACCACCAATACGACGAGATTTAACCTCCACTTGGGGAGTTACATTTTCGAGAGCTTTCTTCCAGATTTCGAGAGCTGTTTTTTCCTCGTTAGGCATTTTTGATTTCACAATCTCCAATGCACCATAAAAGATAGTATAGGCAGTATTTTTCTTGCCATCATACATCAAGTGGTTAACGAATTTCGTAACCCTTACATCACTGAAAACGGGATCAGGTAATACAACCCGTTTTTTAGGTTTTGCTTTTCTCATTTCTTTTTAAAAATCTTGTTCTTTTTTTGGTTGCTTATTACATCTTCAACAAGAGCCTCTGCTCTTATTTACTCAACCCAATCAGCCTATCCAAAAAACGCGAACCTGCGTTTAACACTAATTTAACTGAGTTTCTTTTTTTTACTGTCTTCTGGCGCGGGCAATATTATTTTTTGCCTTTAGCCGCAGTAGCAGCACCTGCTTTAGGTCTCTTAGCTCCGTATTTCGAGCGACGTTGCAAACGACCATTTACACCCGCTGTATCAAGAGTACCACGAACAATGTGATAACGTACACCAGGGAGGTCTTTTACACGACCACCACGAACAAGTACGATTGAGTGCTCTTGCAAGTTGTGACCCTCACCGGGGATATAAGAGTTAACCTCTTTACCGTTTGTCAAGCGCACACGAGCTACTTTACGCATAGCCGAGTTAGGTTTTTTGGGAGTGGTAGTGTACACACGCACACATACGCCGCGACGTTGGGGACATGAGTCCAAAGCGGGCGACTTACTCTTGTCTTCCAAAACAACCCTTCCTTTTCTTACTAATTGCTGAATTGTAGGCATTTTAGAACTTTTTTAATACTTTGTTTTGTTATAAATTAAGTTTTCTCTTTTCCATTGTTATTTCGCTCATAATCCACCGTTATCATCACTCAATCAACCGATTAGCTCATAACATTGGCTCATTAAGGGCGAAAAAGCGAGGCAAAGATACGAACTAATTCGTTTAAAACCAAACATTTTGACCATAAAATTGCGATTAAGTGATTTTTCCGTACTTTTTACACCTCTTTTGACTCTCATCAACTTCTTTTTCGCTATCTCTCTACATCTCACCAAGTTGACGTTGCAACGACAAGCATTTCCACAACAACACTGCATCAATTGGCGCATTTTCACCAAAAGCTCTACGCAACGCTTCAAGTTGCTTCATATCGAACCACTCTCGCACAACACTGCGACTCAAATCGGCAAGTGCATCATCCACCCACTCCTTGAAACCACCGCTTAACCACAGCGGTAGTATCGACATTGTTTCGATATGCTCAACAGCCCCTTGATGATAATCCTCAATATAATGCTCAAAAAGAGCCTTTCTACATCGCTTACTGGCCAAAGGCAACGCAAACGAGAGCGCTACAAGATGACCATCCAAAAAGGGCATCCTCACACTCACACCCACCTCGGCTGCCGACCGGTCAAAAAAGCGCAGCATATGAGGCAGTCGCTCACTGAACAACTCGAGATAGCGCATATTATCAGCATCATTGAAAAAATAATGCTCGTAACTCGGACGAGATACAATCTGAGCCAACAGCGGCGAAAAGAGCGGATGGCGATGAAAATAATTATGCCTTATTCCGGCATTGTCCCACATATCTTGCCACAACACATCCAACCCCACCCCGCTACACACCATTCGCATTCCATTGCGCCTTGCGTAACGAAACATTGCTGTCCTAACAACCGTTTCACACCCATCAAAAGGCTCTTCAACCCAATGTTGCATCTCTTCCAACTCGTTCAATGCATGGGTGGCCGTTACCCACACCGGCGATGCCAACGGCTGTCGGCCTATATTATCGACATCACCCGTAAAGGTATGCACCTTCCACCGCTGCTTACCTTGCATAGCAATACTGTGCAACACCTGCGACTCTACCCTACCGGCCACTCGCAATCCACAGGATGAAACATCTGCCATACTCCTATTTACACACTCTCGCAGCTCGGTTGCAAACATAAACTGCATCTCATCGACACTGTAATTGGCCATCAAAGCCAAAACATCGTCACGCAAACTGTACCAACACTTTTCACTCAGCGAATATCCGTTATACCGCATTAGACATCCGGCTGGCAACTGACTCACCTCTTCCCAAAAGGTACTATACGCCGGCCCATAGGAGGAGTACAACATATAGCCGGCCCATCGCTCGGCCGACAAACAAAGAGGCACGCCGGCTGCAAACAGCGACCGCACCTCCGAAGCAAAATATAGATTGCCTTGATAGGTCGAATAATAAAAGGGTTTTACGCCATACCGGTCACGAGCCATCAGCAACATATCCGATTGTCTATCAAATATGACCAATGCAAAAACTCCTTCCAACCGTTGAAAGCACTCCTCTCCCCAGCGGCGATATGCTTTTGCCACCACCTCTACCGAACTATCGGTTGTAAACCGGCCATAGGGTTGCAAAGTTTCACGCAATGCCCGATAGTTATATATATCACCATCCAGCACAATTACCAATTGCAACTCTTCATCAACATAAGGTTGTCGCACATTCTCTTCGGTCTCACTCACCACCACACCACAATGAGCCAAACCCAAACGAGACTCTACAAACGATGATACCCAGAAACCTCGTTCATGATCTCCGCGATGCTCCTGACGGCGTAACATAGCAGCCAAACGATACTCCAACTCTTCTACGTCACCTACAATACCCACTATTCCACTCATAAAATCGATTCTTTAAAAAGGAGTAACTATTACCAAACTTTTGAGAAGCGAGAAATAATCCTCAGCAACGATGCGAGTAAAAAACTACAGCTTTCATAGCCTTCTTTCTCACACTTTTGCTTATCTTTACGCCATCTTCAATAGCAGTATTGAAACAAGCCTGCAAAGAAATTGTTTAACTATGGCAGTACGACACAAATTACTTTAACACCCCAACTGCCTCAACCATATTTGAGTATGAATTACATTCTTTTCGACACGCCACAAGAACATGGCAACCTACTGCCACTTACGTTTACTCGCCCAGTAGCCGACTTACGCGTTGGCATAGATACAATACGAGCCAAATGGGAAGCTATGCTACCCGGCAACTACTCATACATAACAGCCGATTATCTATCAGAAAAATATCCCACCCAAATTACTGCCGACAACATTTTTATCGCCGGACATCTACTGGCCACACCGGCATTGGCGGCACAAATCGCTACACTCGCACCGGGAGAGGCTATCGCCGATGAAAAAGAGATTTGGGCCTATCGTGGAGAGTGTTTTGCTCCGGGCAAAACAGAACCTCAACACACAATCGCACCTTGCGAAAAGCCCGATGCCATACGATATGCTTATGACATTTTCAGCAAAAACGGGAAGGAACTGAAAGCCGACTTTGCCCGTATCACTCAAGGTCGCACATCGGCCTCTTTGAGTAATACATGTACGCTTATTGGCGACGCTTCACAACTCTTCATCGAAGAGGGTGCAGTGATTGAATGCGCCACACTCAACACCAAAAACGGACCTATATATATTGGAAAAGATGCCGAAATTATGGAAACATGCGCCATACGAGGACCGTTAGCAATGTGCGAGCACGCAGTCTTGAATATGGGCACAAAAGTATATGGCCCCACCACATTAGGCCCCTACTGCAAATGCGGCGGCGAACTGAACAACGTAGTATTTATTGGTTATTCCAACAAGGCTCACGACGGTTTTTTGGGCAATGCCGTCATAGGCGAATGGTGCAATCTGGGAGCCGACACAGTGGCATCAAACCTTAAAAACACATATGCCGAAGTGCGCCTTTGGAACTATCCGGCACACTCTTTCCGCAAAACAGGATTACAATTTTGCGGTCCGATTATGGGTGATCACAGCAAGACAGGCATCAACACAATGCTCAACACCGCTACGGTAGTAGGTGTTGGA
>JAFZDG010000145.1 GCA_017561285.1 Bacteroidaceae bacterium | reverse complement strand
TTGCTGCCGTAACAAACGAAGGGAACGATGCAACATACTTCGATATGTATGTACTCAATCCTCGTGTAAGCAATGAAATGCTTACGCCCTATCGCTCGTTCTTTGCTGAAGTCATCTCGGCCGATGATGCTTTGCGTTATAGAACCCATCCTATAGAATGGGTTAATTGGTGTGCCGATAGTATCGTAATTGATGGCACATGGAATCCTCGTCACTTCTGTATGTCGCCGCGCGGTGTATGGAATATGCGTACAACCGATGCACACTCTCGCGACATATTCTTTGTATCGGCGGCCCGTAGTATGGGTATTGCTGCTCGTATTGACGAGATAACCGGCAAAACACAATATATGGTTGAAGGTCAATGGCACGATGCTCATTTCGATTCAAATACAACCGATGCAGTGTCGCAGCAAGGCACACTCTATGCGGGTTTTGAGACGACAACCTATCTTGACAATCCTCGCTACTACAACCACTTCTCGCTATCGAAAATCGAAGATGGATGCGCTGTACTGCAAAATTACCCCGATGATGCCACTTGGCAATCGGTGTTGCGTGATGGTGCTGTAATGGATGCCGGACAATATCTTGTTACATCGGGTACTCGTATGGCCAATGGTGGTGTACTGGCTCATTTGCAATTTGTTGAAGTCAAAGCCGGCGAGGCAACTCACATCAATCTCGTTATGCGTGAAAGTCAAGATCAGTTGCAAGTGATAGGAGACTTTAATAGCGAAAATCTATACTACGACTTGACTACTGAGCAGACATCTACCCTACTCTCTACGACCGGTCGTGGTTACTACGTATTGGCGCTTATTGATCCCAATAGTGAGCCTACTAATCACTTCCTACGCGACATAGCACCCTATAAAGATGATTTTGACAAGTGGGGACAAAAGATGGTAATGCTCTTTGATAACAAAGAAGCTGCCGCAAGATTTCATAAAGACGATTTTGCCGACCTACCCGCTACAGTCGTGTGGGGTACTGACGTTAATGGAACAATTTTTAATGAGATTGTTACCAATATGAAACTGCAATCACCTCATAGACCTATTATCATTGTGGCAGATACTTTCAACCGAATTGTATTTGTATCACAAGGATATTCAAAAGGTCTTGGCGAACAATTGGTCAAGGTGATACATCAACTCTAAAGACCTATTGCGATATACATAAACAAAGCGTGCGACTCTCATAGCAAGAATCGCACGCTTTACTTTATAATATAACTGCTATTGTATCGATTCAACAATTTGTCTTATGAGTATCTCGTTGCTCTCCATATGTGCATACTCATCGTTATCGCTACTACCCATACTCACTCCATTGTGGCGGTACTGCATACGACTCTCGACCGAAGTACGTGCCGAAGCGTGTATTTCGTAGCAGCCTGTACTATTGAGTATTGCGGTAGCATTGGTCGCATTGACACCACAACCAGGCATAATAGAGATGCGACCTTGAGCAGCCTCTACAAGTTGCTTGATAAGTGTAATACCGGCATAAGCCGATGCAGCTTGGCCTGAAGTGAGAATGCGATGACACCCCAGTGAAATAATATCCTCAAGTGCCAAGAACGGATTGCGGCACATATCGAATGCTCGGTGAAACGTAATACTCATTCCTTCGGCAGCCTTGATGAGTCGGTTACACACTTGCACGTCAACATCACCTTCTGCAGTGAGAGCGCCTATCACTACCCCATCGGCACCGCATTGTCGTGCGGCAATTATATCTTGCTCCATTGTAGCTACCTCCGACTCATTGTACAGAAAGTCTCCTCCGCGTGGACGTATGAGAACATTGAGTGCTATACCTTCAATGTGTCGAGCTTCTGTTATCAGTCCTACGGATGGTGTAATACCACCTATTTCGAGTGCCGAACAAAGCTCAACTCGTGCAGCACCTCCATTACGTGCAGCAGCAACACTCTCCACACTTCCGGCACAAACCTCAAGAATACGCTTCATGGTTATTATTTGGTTATAAGTTCCACAATATAATCAGTACCTGAGGGAATGGTGTCAAAAGTGAGCTTTATACCCTCTTTGGTTTTCTTAAATTTGACGGGTGTTTTGTCGGCAAAAGTATAGGCTTTTTTCACCTTGCAATGGAGCGGTAAAACAAGTTCATTCGCCTTGAGATCGAAGATATGAACAAACAAGCGATCGCCTTTGCGAGTCGTAACGCCCCACTCTTGCGCCGGTACGTCGCCGGCAGTTGTACCATATACAGTTTCGCCATATACATTCATCCACTCGCCCATAGCTTTGAGTCGTTCAATGGCTATTGCGGGTAGTTCGCCATTGGGTTGCGGTCCTACATTCAACAATAAGTTAGCACCTTTGGCAGCTGTGCTTACAAGGTATCGTATGAGTGTCTCTACACTTTTGTAGTTTTGGTCACGAAGTACATATCCCCACTTACCATTCATGGTTTGGCAGGTTTCAAGAGGCAATCGGCTGATGTCTTGACCGGACAAACCGGCAGTATTCTCACCGGGTATGTCACGCTCGAAGATTTGAATGTCTTCGCCGGGAAATGGAGTGATATGATGGTTATTGCCGATGAGACATGAGGGTTGCAGACGATGAATCATTGCATACTGCTCGTCAAGTTGCCAATTGAAAGGTATAGTGTCTTGATCGCGATCCCAATGGCCATCGAACCATATAGCACCAATTTTACCATAATTGGTGAGCAACTCCGTAAGTTGTCGGTTCATAAAATCATAATATTGGGGCCAATTTTCATTGTCACGGTTACGACCTATAATTTCTGTTGCAGTACGTCCCATTGGATAATCATCGCGGCCCCAGTCTATGTGCGAATAGTACAAGTGCAATTTAATGCCTTGTCGTTCGCATTCGTTTGCCAAATCTTTGAGCACATCGTGGGCATA
>JAFZDG010000144.1 GCA_017561285.1 Bacteroidaceae bacterium | reverse complement strand
CCCGTACCCACTAACAATACCATACGCTATATAGAGCTGCAGGTAACCAACCAAGAGGGATTGACCAAGCGTGTGTTTATAGAACAGTACCCGCTGGTGTACATAACCAACCAACAAGGATGGTACTCGTATCGCGACGACTTCAAGACCAACAACAGCCGACCTACCACCTATGAATATAAAGGCGACCGCATAGTGGCTGTGGGATTGGATAAAACCACGTGGAATAACAAACATAAATATACCAACGACAGCTACAGCAATCGAAGCGTAAACAGCAGCTATTTTTGGCATTCGAAAGTTGTATCCTCATATAATGCCACAACCGGAAAATCGACTACATCGTTCTACGAATGGTCGAGCAATGGCACAAAACCCACAAATGCCGGAACTTGCGAGAGTAGCACCAATGCCCGTATGTACCATGTGCGCATTACAGCCACATCGGAAGAGTACTCGATAGGTCGCCCCCGTATGGATGCCAATGGCTACACCGATAGCGGAGCCGATAACGCCAAGTTGGTGTCGCCCTCGTTTATGATTGCCTCTCGTCTGGGTGCTATTTATAGTACATATGGCAACTTGAGTTCGATAGATGACAAAGAAGATAACGACCAAAACGGTGTCCCCGACCGTCGCGATATATTCAACGTTCACTGCGCCAACTATGTAGAGGTGTACAAAGACGAGAATGACAATGCAGTGGTATTGGACAACTGGCGACTGCCCACCGAGGCCGAGTTGAAAATTATTGAAAGTCTGCAAGGAGGCCCCGATGAAAATGCCGATGCCATAGACTACCTGCTCAACGGAAAATACTATATGAGTGCAAGCGGACCGGTACTAAACACCCAAGCCAACCAGAGTGGTAACGAATCGGCTATACGCTGTGTAAGAGATGCCTACGAATAATGATGAAGAGAATAGATAAAATATGGATGATGATAGTGGGAAGCATATGGTGTGCCATCGTGCTGCTCACTTCGTGCACCCAAGACAACTTGTGGAACAATGCCGCCAATAGTGTGCGCGAGGGATATATACGCCTCGAATTTAGCACCAACATAGACAATATGCAACAAGTAACCACACGCTCGGTTGACCCCGATGGTGTGGATATACAAAGCCTTACGTTGTTCTGTTTCAACACCTACGGTCTCTTTATCACCACCGTAGAGGCAACCATAAACCCCAACAGCACAACCGATGGTACGTTTGTTGCCGAGATACCGCAGGAGACCTACATCATACACTTCCTTGCCAACCAGAATAGCAACTTGTACAATAACCGCGACTTCCTGAACAAAACCGAAGAAGCAGTCATTGCCGCTATGGAAGGTGCATCGGGTATGCTTATCTATTGGGCACGTATCGTAAGTAATGGCCGCCAAAGCCTCAACGACCAAATAGCAGCTCTACCCAATGGCGTAGAACTGATACGCAACCAAGCAATGATAAAGATAGCCGATTGGAACACATCGTATTTTACCGTAACCGGCTACGTGACCACCAATACACACGCCTTCGGAACAGTAGCACCTCACCACCCCAGCGAGGGCTTTGTGTGGCCCGGTGATGAGCCATACGTAACCCTGCCACTCAACACCACCCAGATGAGTGACATCGAAGATATTAATACCAAACCCGAGGACTATGTGTTTGAGCACGAAAACACAGTGAACAATCCTATCAGCGTTATTATAAAAGGCAAAGCCGCCGGCTCGAACGAAGAACTATACTACCGCGTGTCGCTCATCGATGATAAGGGCGAGCAAATACCCATCAGACGCAATCACGCTTATAATCTGCACATCAACGGCCCACTATCACAAGGTAAAAAAACATTTGAGGAGGCTCTTGAAGCACCATTCTCAAACAATATATGGATTTCGATAGATAGTTGGGTAACAAGTATCGAGGACGATACCTACATACTCTCGGTAGAGACTACCGGTGAGGTATTGGACGCACATGAGGCAGGTATGCCCCATACACTGAAATATACCATCAAACGCAAAGATGGTAAAGCCCTTACTGCCAATGATAAAGCCGATGTATCGTGG
>JAFZDG010000143.1 GCA_017561285.1 Bacteroidaceae bacterium | reverse complement strand
TACCCTTACCTTCACCACTGCCTACGAGTTGGATGTTGTATAACTCTTCCCCTATACGACAAGAGGCACGCCACATCGGCGTGCCTCTTCTCATTATCTCTTCTCACATATCCTTACGTCTATCTCATAATCTCCATATGAGTTCAACGATCCGATGGATGTTTCAACGCACTTCACCACTCTATCTAAATTACCCTTCAGATAATCTCTTCGACCAACTACATCACCTTCGTAATCGCCCAGCGACAACTTCAACTGGACAAAGGCAATGCCTTCATTTTTCAAAATGGTTGTTCGCTGAACAATACAACTATCCTCTATATTGTCTATCCATCTCTCATCAGAGAAGAACTCTTGCATCGTAATGCCCAACGCCTTCGCCACGCGGCGTAAAAGCGACAGAGTGGGGTTTCCACGCATGGCTACCCCTAAGTTCTGTGAGGTCATCCCTACCGCCTCGGCTACATCTTTCATCTTCAGCCCTCGTTCTTGACACAATAGCTTAATATCTTTCATTCTTCATCCTCCTCTTCATCCTCGTCTTCGCGATCGCAGATAACACCTATCTCATAATTTTTGGTATCGTGGTTCCAAGACATCGACTTGGCATCAATAGTTTCATAGTATCTACCTTCGCAAGTTATGACTACTTGATTCTCATCCATCGCTTTAATTTCCTCATAAATCTCACGCATATCACCAAGAAATGATTGCAACTCCTCAATGTCGTCATAATCTCCTAATCGAGGTTTTACCTCCTCCTCATAGAAGCTGTCCTTGTCCGAAGCATAGTAATTGTAGTAGTTATCACCGTAGTTGTCAGAGGTTATCTCCATAGCGCTATAGGTTCTGCCATTATCTCTTACCCACAACTGCCAGCCATCTCGTTTTTCAAATGTTGTGATGCGCAAACCATATTCATTAGCAAGAGCTTCTGCTTCATCGAATGTAGAGAAGCCAATTATAGCTCTCTTGAGATTGCGAGGGTAGCCGCCTCTATCTGTTGTTGTCTCAATAATATCCAATCCATTTTCGTATGCTACTTCGTCAATATCAAATTTCTTCATAACAATATATTTTTAAGGTTACACTTTGTGTTTCTTTGTTGATGCAAAGGTATGATATATCAAACAAACTACCAAATATTTTTCAAAAAAATAATCGAAAAACAAAACTTTTTTTCGTGCGCACGAAAATACATATGATATGTACGACACGAGGCACGCCCATCGGCGTGCCTCTTCTCTCATTCTTCCCATATCTCCAGCTTCGTCTGCCGGCGCTCTATCTCAGCAAGCTGCTCGGCGGTGGGCTTGGGCCTTCTCTCGTTCACATAGAAGTTATTACGATGCAAAATAGCCTGAAAGCCCACATATGACAGCCCCAGTTCAGGACGTACTTTCGTTCGCCAAACCCACTTCAGGCATCTATCTTGTCTACCGGGCTCGTAGTGCTGACGTACTAACTCCAACACTCGTTCTGCTCTTTTTATGGTGCTTTCAAATGGCATATTTTACAACAGGGGAAAGGGTTTATAAGGTTGTTCTGTTATTTTAACTTCCGTATTATACTCTATTCGTCCACTACCCTCACACTGTGGACAGGTGTACCACTCTTCTATGCCTAACACCTTGGCTTCTCTCTCTTCTCGCTGCAAGAGGCCTACTCCTTTACATCCGGGGCATATTTTTACTCCCCTGTAGTATTTCATTCTTTCCATACATTATATATATATTAGCAATCGGTCATACTCAGCGGTACGCTCTGCCACTTGCCTTCGCCATCCTTGTACTGTGCCCGGATGTAGTTGGCAGTGCGCTGGGGTTGATAACTCTCCTCAATAATCCTTACACCATCCAAGAACTCGGCATTGCCGCTGTCTTCTGCCATCTTCCGCAGCTGCAACACTCGGCTGGCCTTGATGGTGCCGTTCTGGTCTCGCGCCAACAATCGCAATACGGCGTTAACAAGTGCCTTACTGTCGTCATCTTTGGCCAAGCTCTCTATGTACTTCTGTACTTTGGCAATGCCTTCATTGACGGTGTCTCGGTAGTCGTCTCGCATATAATAGCCTACGATGATACGCTTATCTCCGGCACTGTTCGTGAAGGTGTGGCTGAATTGATCAGAGCTGACACCGTACACCTCGGCCTTCATCGCAATGGCTTTTTGAAACTCCTCCAAGATGTTCTTCTTCTTCTCCATGATGCCGTTGCTCATCTCCAACAAGATGGGGAAAGACAACTCTATCACATCATCTACCAATTCACAATAGGCCTCTCGTGCCTCCTTCACTCGTTGCGCCTCTCTCTTCTTCTCCTCGGCGGCTTGCCAAGCTTTAAATTGTGCCAACTCGTCAGCACTCATCTCTACACTTCTCTTTTCGTCCATTTAATCAGTTTTTAAAGGTTAATTATTCAACAATAAACTCTCCATCTTCGCTAACAATTCGCGGGCCTCGCTAATACATTGCTCAACTTCAGATTGAGGCTCTTCGTCATACATTCCAGTAACACGCCTTACCTCTTCCATCATTCTCGACCATCGTTCTTCTTCACTCAAGTTGTTTTTTTGATATTGTTTTTTCTCTTTCTCAAAGGCTTCGGTTACAAGTTCATCTATCTCGTCACATAGGTCGCCGAAGCTCTCACTGTACTCTCGGTTGCCTACAGCGTCTACGATGCCTCTGATGTTACCGGCGAGCATCTTCAACGCTCGGGTTTGTGCCACTAAGGGCAAGGTTACGTACGCATCATAGCGTCTCAGCAAGGCTTGCAGGTCGGTTGCTGTGCTCTCCACAACATCACTCAAGATACACACCTTGCGCAGCAACCTGTTACTCTCTTCGTGGTCTGCCTCATTCATCTGCGAGGTGATCTGCGAACAGGGTATCTCCTCCTTGATGGCGATCAACCGGTTGTGCTCGTTCATCAGCTGGTTCAACTCTACCCAGCGGTTCTGCTCGATGAACTTCTGGGCTAATTTTTCGTGCCTACTTTGTGTGGCTGGGTTCAACTTCAACATCACTCTCCTCCTCTCTGCATTTTGGCTCTGATGGCCCGTAGTTTTTTCAACAACTCCTCAAGCTCATTCAACTTCAACCACCCGAAGGGCTTACCTGCTATTCGAGGGTTATAACAATAGGCGTTGATGGCATTCCAATCTGCTGTATCGACACCTATCAACTGCATCTGATGCAGCACTTTGCTTCGCATCTGTCGCAACTCGGCCTGATACCCATCTCGCCGTTCCAAGGAAGTACACATGGTGTGATACTCCTTCTCTGACATCTCGTGCAACGAGGTGGTGCGATGGTTGGTGTATTGCCACACGAGCGCCTCTTTCACCTCGTCATTGAAGCCCTCTATGTGCCTGGCGAGGGCATAAAATCTTGCATAACTCATATACTTGTCTCCTTTCTATAGGTCTCCGACGGCCATCTTCGCCAAAGCATCTTCGCTCATCACGCGATGGCCATACGCTGGTTCTTCTTCTACATACTCACTCACTTCTACCTCCTCTGCCTCTTCACGTGCAAGCTCCATTCGCATACGCTCTTCACTGTCCTGCACCATGACGGGGGTAACAGCCCGTTCTTTCACATACTCCACGAAGGCATCTCTACGCTTGAGCTGCTCGTTCATCGCGCGCCAGTCATCTCCGGTTCGCTCGCATACGGCTTCTTGGAAGGGGGTAATAGGCCTCAACGTGTCGATGTATCGGTTGCCTTGATAGATATACACTTCATTGGGCATCGATCCGTCAGCCTCGGGCATCCAATACG
>JAFZDG010000142.1 GCA_017561285.1 Bacteroidaceae bacterium | reverse complement strand
TCGAGATGAGCATTCTTGAAAGTAACGATGCCGTTGATGCCGAAATAGAAATCGCCCACTTCTTGTCGTATGGTGGAAACTTGCTCGGGTGTTCCTGTGAAACTGTGGAACACACCGCGTATGGAGTTGTAGGGAAATTGCCTGAGTACTTCGATGGTGGTATCGAGCGCTTCGCGGCAGTGGATGATGATAGGAAGGTTGAGTTCTTGTGCCCATCGTATCTGTTCGGCAAAAGCCATACATTGCTCGTTGCGAAAGGTCTTGTCCCAATATAGGTCTATACCTATTTCGCCTACAGCGCAGTAGGCGTGTGTGTCGAAGAGAGGTCGTATAGCGGCCAGGTCGTGGGTGTATTGCTCAGTGACCGATGTGGGATGCAGTCCCATAGCAGCAAAGCACTTTGAGGGGTATTGCTCGATTGTGTTGTGTAGTGCATCGATGCTCTCCATATCGACATTAGGGAGTATCATTTTGCTCACACCGTTGGCAATGGCGCGTTGAATGATGTCGTTGCGATCGGCATCAAATTCGGTCATATATATATGTGTGTGACTATCTATCATTATACCGTTTTTTCGTTTTTACGATAGTAGTAAATGACTCCATACTCGCGGCATTTTTCGAGCCTTTGTTCCAGAGGCAGATTGCCATAGTATGCTTCTACTTGATTCCATATATCGAGGATGATGGCATCAACCTCGATACGCATTTGGTTGAGAATGTCGAGCGAACGTTGCATCTGTTTTTTGTAGCGGTCGCGCGAGTATCGAGCCTCGGCAAAAATGTCGTAATGAACTTTTACTTTGGCAATGGTGGGATTGTATATAGGTGTTCCCCCGCGCTGCGCCAATCGTTCGTTCTCGCCCTTTATGATGTGTTCGCCCCAATCAATGAGCGCTTGCTCGGTCGAGAGGTCGGGTAGGGTGAAATCGTCGGGTTGCAATGCGTATAGAGTCTTGTACTCGGCTTTGATCTCGTTGCGCTGTACCGTCATATTGAGCACTTGAATGAAGTGCGATATGTAGAGGCGAGCCATCTTGCCGAGGGGCTGAAACCGCTTGTTGAACTTGGCCATCTCATCGTAGTGAAAGCGAAATTGCTTGACGGCCGCTACAAAACGAGGAGTGATGACCTTGGCTTGGTTGAGCGTCTTGAACGAAGCGGGTTGCCTATCGGGAGTTTGACCTATTTCCATACCGATAGCCTTTTCGAGTGTGGCTATACGAGCAGTATCGGTGTTGGGTAAACGGCGGTATGGCATATCAATGGTCTCTATTCATCAACGACTTCGCGAGAGCGAGCAAGGGTAGCTTGCGGTCTTCGGGAACGAGCACCTCGTCCATAGAAGCGAGAGCAGCGTTGTAGAAAGACTCGGCCTTCTCTTGGCAAAGCTTGTCGATGGCCAAGTTGTTGTAGACATCGGTGATGGCTTTGATTTTCTCGCGGGGATCTTCATCATTGTTGCCAATGTATTGCTTGAGGGTGCTGGCATCGTTTCCTTCGGCCAGTCGCATAGCCTCGATGAGCATAAAGGTTTTCTTGTCGTTGAGAATATCTCCACCGATGTTTTTGCCAAAGATGATGGGATCGCCATAGACATCGAGGTAGTCGTCTTGTAATTGGAAAGCCAAT
>JAFZDG010000141.1 GCA_017561285.1 Bacteroidaceae bacterium | reverse complement strand
TGCGGCGTATCTAAGGTCGTTCGTAAGAACGTGTCGCAGCACCCTTGTGGTGCGCGATATGGTAGCCGGGTATGAGCCGAGCGAAGCGAAGGCGAAGTGCCCGGAATATGTTTTACGTGCTGTGTGGCCGTCTGGCAGACGGGAAGAGTGATAGTAGAGTGTACTAAAGAGGCTGTGTCAAAATTTTCGATTTGACACAGCCTCGCTCATATAATGTGGTATCCTTATTATTAACGGCCCGATTGGGTTATCTTTTCACGCAGACGATTGTTGAACTCTATGGCATTGATGAGCTCTTCGATAGTCATATGCATACGATATTTCCAATAGTAGGGGTTGATGGCCGGCACGTTGATGCGCTCATCGAGCGGATTTTTGCGGCGTAGCTGCTCGTCCATCGACAACCAATCTTGCAAGGGCAAAATTACCAACATCGAGGGCGATGCGAGGTGATGCTCGAGAATGCGCTCGCATACGTAAGGCTCGCAGAAGTAGGGGGTGTCGCCACCGAAGCACAATACTCGGTTGTAGAAGTCGGGCATATTATTGCGGTCTTCTTCCCACCAGGCACGTATGCCCGACATATCGTGTGTAGAGGTAGTGGCTACCGATAGGTAGGGGTAGTTCCAAGTGCAACCAAATTGGCTGTTTACATCTTTGGGCATACGTTGTACCTCGAGCGAGAGTATCTGCAACTGATCCATTACAGCCGGTACGCAGTGGGGTATCATACCCAAGTCCTCACCGCACACGAGCATATTGGTAGCCGATAGCAGTGGCGGAAGTTTTTTCATCGCCTCGTGATACCAGAAGTCGTTGTGACGATAGTAGTAGAAATCGTTATAGAGGGCATCGAAGGCGTGGCGTTGATACTCGGGCATCGATTGGTAGATGTGCGATTGCCAAGCCGATATGCGCGGGTGGTAGTGACCAATTTTAACGGGGTCTTCAACAAATAGTACCTCGTCGTGCAAGCGCATCAAGCCATCGCAGATGGTTTTGCTGCGTTCGTCTTCGCATCCGGCAAAGAGGTCATACACCTTGCGTTGGGTATTTACCTCAGGGCGCATACCATAGCATCCGCCACCCAGCGGCGAAAGGTATTCGTTGCGTACCTCTTCGGTGTATTGGCCGAAGATTTCGCCCAACATATATTCGCGCACATAGGGGTATGTGTAGAGGTTCTTATCGAAGTTGAAGCCGCGAGAGGCTAACTCTTCGGCCGTAAAAGGCATTGCCGGACTGAAGTGTCCGAGCAAACCATGTATGGCATCGCAAGGTATCTCCCATATGCGGAAGAAACCCAAGATGTGGTCGATGCGGTAGGCATCGAAATACTCGGCCATCTTGCTGAAACGAGATTTCCACCAGATGTATCCGTCTTTCTCCATTTCGTCCCAGTTGTAGGTGGGCAAGAACCAGTTTTGGCCCAGAACCGAGAAGTCATCGGGTGGTGCTCCGGCTTGACTGTTCAGGTGGAAATATTTGGGTGTTGACCATGCATCGGCACTACGGGGACTAATACCAATGGGTATGTCGCCTTTGAGCACAACGCCTTTGCTGTGAGCGTAGGTGCGTGCTGCTTGCAACTGTAGGTGCAAGTGATATTGTGTGTAGTAGTGCAAACGCATTGTTTGGCAATAGGGGCTTTCGGGGGTATCGAACGCAGCAATTGTATTGGCATCGTAGATGGCATATGCGCCCCATTGTTTGAAATCGGGTGTGCCGGTTTCGCTGCACAATGTGCGGTATGCTGCGTAGGGTACGAGCCAATATTTGTTTTCGTTGAAGAATTTCAAGAAATCTTTCGATACCAAGACGGCGTTGCCTTCTTGCTCAAAAATTTCCTTTAGATATTCGTTCTTTATGCGGTTTACACGTTCGTAATCTACATCGGGCAGTGCATTGAGTGCTTGTTGCTCTTGCTCGTAGTATTGGCAACGCTCTTTGTCTTTGAGTGTGCCTATCTCATCGAGGCGCAGATATTGGGGATGTAGTGCATAGATAGAGTTGGCACTATAGGGATACGAATCGTGCCAAGTGCCTGTCATAGTGGTGTCGTTGATGGGCAGTATTTGTATGATGCGTTGCTCGGTGGCAGCAGCCCAATCTACGAGTAAACGAATGTCGGCAAAGTCGCCTACGCCGAAACTCTTCTCGCTACGCAGTGAGAATACGGGTATTGCCACACCGGCACCTTTCCAAGTGCGCGTATTGATCGATGCTTGCGAGTCGGCAATTATGATGGCATCGCTATCGGCTGTTTGCGGCACAATGAAGTGACGATTGCTGCGGGGTTCCCAGGCTTTCACTTCGCCACTCTTGGCATCGAGTATCACAAATTTGTAGTCAAATTCGCCTCCGGCTTTGGTGGCATCTATTACGGCAGTCCAAATGGGAATTGCGAGTCGTTCATCTTAACGGCTTTCTTGATATCCCATTCGCCGAGAGCTTTGCAGCTACCGGCTATAGCCAATACCTCATCGGGTGCAACCGATGCCGATTTGACTTGAATGAGTATAGAACCGGTCTTGGCTGCGTGTGTGGTCTTTTGGGGACTTTTGCGGGCGTATATACTATGGGTGAATGCCGAGCTGAAGAATGCATTGTTGGCAGGAATGTCGTTCCAGGTATCAAATACGCGACAGCTTTTCACATCTTTTTTGATGTGCAAAGTGTGCGGTTCGCCCCAATCTTGGCGTATCTGTTCGTCTTGACGACATAAAACATAGTTGTATCGTAGAGTGGTGGCTTGGGGGCAGTCCAACTCAATTTGCCAGTTGTCGGCATCGACATACGTAAGGGGGTGTATTTGCTCCGATCCTTCCAATCTGAGACCGAGTGATTCACCCCAATAGGTGTGATATTTAACGCTTAGTATGATCGTCATTGTCTATTGTTTTTGATTATTTATTCGCTAAAATTACAAAAAAGCATAGGACGTACCGGGTGTGTTTATAGTTTTTTTTGAAATGGCGTTGTGCAAACGTTTTCGTTTTTTACAAAGAGATACGACTTTTGGCTTCTATATATTGTGCTATTGACATATATACTTGCTTGTATATATATTCTTGTCGGTAATGGCTTGTATATAGTATATGCCTTTGGGTGCGTTGGGTATGGCAATGTCTATAGATCCCTCTATGCCGGCTGTGTGATGGGTGGCAATGAGTATGCCCGAGGCGTTGTAGATGCGCACCATCGAGGGTTGCTCGGGGGTGCGAAGGGTAAAGCTGCCATCTCCCACCGATGGGTATATCATTGCAATATTTTGCATAACAGGCAATGATATGTTGTTGGTGTCGAAGATGTAGCATAAACCATCGTAGGGATTTACTTTGCCATATCCGGCTTCGGCCGGGCGGGTGGTGTACTCGTCTTGTGTGGCAGTGCGATATAGTATCTCTTTGGCCTCCTCGGGGGTGAGGTCGGGCTTGGCTTGCAACCATATGGCGTAGGTACCGGTAACAATGGGTGTGGCCATAGATGTGCCGGAGTTGACTCCGTAATAGCACGAGTCGTTGTGAACGATATATATACCCTCAATCGTGTCGTAATAGTAACTGAGTGGATCGCCGGCAAGAACATCGTTGAAGGCCGATGTGATGAGACTACCCGGAGCAATAATATCGGGTTTTGTACGACCATCGGCTGTGAGTCCTCGGCTGGAGAAGGGTGATACGGCATTCAGTTCGTATCCTACCTCATAAGTCCGGTTGTTTATGCAATGTTTGGTTGTATCGGATGTGTAAGCACCCACCGAAGTGATGCGCTTGCCTGTTCCTCCGGTTTCGTTGAGCGTCATTTCGGTATCGCCTTCGAGCCATCCATCAAAGCCTCTTGAACTGAATTCTGCTCCGGGAGCATTGGTCCATATATCCAATCGGCCGCCCTCGCCTTTGGCTTTCAGTGCAAAATAGCTGTTGCCTATGTTATTGACACCGCTGGTTGTTATCATTACGTTGTATTTGTTGTTGAATGGAGAGCGTTGTGAGGTGGCTGTGACTGTAATTTCTCGGTGGAAGTATTTCAATGTTGTTTCGTAAATAGAGTCCAAAGGTATCCACCCGGTAGTGTCGAGGATGGTGTCGACGTGGCCGTGATAAAACTCCAACATGAGTTGTACGGGCTCTTCGCTCCACACATCGAGTATAGGAAGGCTTCCGGTTAGTCCGGCGCGAAATTCGGTGTTTTCGGCATCGAAGTCATATCCGAGATGGTAGTGTTGTTGTCCCGAGTTGCCCATTGCGCCTACAATGAGGCGGCCGGGACCTTGTAACGAGTCGCACATTTGATCGAACAGCGATGTGCCATCGTGAGGGCCAAAGTTGTTGCCCAAACTCAAGTTGATAACGCAAGGCATTCCCATTTTTTCGGCATATTCGAAGATGAAATTAATGCCATCGGTTATACCTTCATCATACATACTCGAACCGCCGGAGTGTTGTGCCTCGACAAGAACGAGTGATGCCTCACGTGCTACACCGCCAAACGGTATGCCTTCGATGGCACTGCCGGCAGCTATACCTGTGACGTGAGTGGCATGTGTTTCTACGTTGCCGGTCAATCCGTTCAGTATCTCATCCGGAGTGTCGTAAAGTGAGCCATAGTTGTATTTGTCGGGAGCTGTTCCTGTGGTGTCGTTTTGGTTCCATGCGGCAAGGATGCGGGTAGATCCATCGGCATTGCAAAAAGCCGGATGATCCCATTGAAATCCCAAATCGACAACACCTACAATTACGCCTTTACCCAAGTAGGGTGTGGCTGTGTATGAAGAGGCGAGTATGCGGTCGTAGCCAATGTCGGGAAGAGCCTTGTTGAGCAGAGTGTGCGACTTTCTGTTGGCATCGATGTAGGTTATCTCGGGTATTTCGCTCAATTGATCGAATAGTGTAGCGGGAACAAGAGCTGTTACAAGGTTGCCCGATTGTGTGCCTACGAGAATGCCATATTGCTCCAGCGCATCGGCATCAGATACTTGCAATGTGGTGTGTATATAGCGTTCTTGTCCTTTGTATGGCGCACGCTGCATTTCGGTCGATTGGTTGCGGAATAATTGAGCCGAAGGGCTGTATTTGCTTTGAGCCATACCTGCGAAGGCATATAATGCTACGAGTAGAAGGAGAATCTTTTTCATCATTTTATGTGGTTAGAGTTTTTCTTTCAGAAATTTTCCGGTATATGATTGGGGGCATGCAGCAACCTCTTCGGGTGTGCCGCAACACACCACATAACCGCCGGTATCGCCCCCCTCGGGGCCCATATCTATAATGTAATCGGCACACTTGATAACATCGAGGTTGTGCTCGATGATAATAACAGTG
>JAFZDG010000140.1 GCA_017561285.1 Bacteroidaceae bacterium | reverse complement strand
CTTCGGGAATCACTACCGAACGGAGGCTGTCGCATTGGTAGAAGGCATAATCGCCTATCTCCACTACGGTATATGTGTTTCCCTCTATCTCTACCGTTGTCGGTATCTCTACATCGCCCTTGTAACTATTATATTGCGTATCGCGATAGGTCACTTTCACTTCGCTCTCGTTCAACACCTCGTAGTAAATACCGGCGCTCTCCTTCATCGCAAACTTGAAGTTGCGCCAATAGTCGGCCTCGCGGTATTGAGGCATCGATGCAGCAGGCACATACAAATTGACCGAGGAGTAGTTGTTTACTATCGAACTGCTCACCTCCGGCGGAGTTGTAGCTCGACAATAGAGGTCGGTCAGTGTGCTACAGTTATAAAATGCCTCGCCGCTGATATGCTCTACGCCACTGCCCAACGTTACGGTTTTCAGGCTCTGGCATTGCATAAACGACTGATACTCCAATATTTTAACATTATCGGGTATCTCTACAGAAGTCAACGAAGAACAATTCTTAAAGGCATAATAACCGATTGTCTCTATATTCTCGCCTATCGTAACCGATGTCAATGCCGAACTGCCATAGAAAGCATAGTTGTAAACCGATGTTACATTATATACGCGCTCTTCAATCTCAACAGTGGCCGGTATCACTACATTGCCGGCATAGCTGTTGTATTGCGTATCGCGGTATGTCACTACAGCATTGGCATCCGACACCACTTCATAATAGACACCATCTATCTGATGAGGTACCAGGGTAAAGTTGCGCCAATAGTCGGCCTCTTTATACAAGGGTGTTGCAATGGCCGGTACATACAGGTTGGTATAATAATTAAATGTACCCGAATAGATAGTCGGAGGGGTAGTGGCCAACGAATGTACCTGCTTGAGTTGGGTACAATCGTTAAAGGCATATCGGCCTATCTCTGTGATATTGGCGGGGAGGGTTATCTCCGACAAGCCGGTACACCCCACAAAAGCACGCTCTCCTATGGTAACCACACTCTCGGGTATATCTACCGCCATCAAGCCTCGACAATAGGCATAGGTATAACTCTCTATCTTGGTCACACCACTTGGTATGGCTATGCTCTCCAATCCATCACAACCATAAAATGCGTATTGACCTATCGAAGTCACTCCCTCCGGAATGGTAACGGCATTGAGGCTCTTACAATCTCTGAAGGCATACGCCTCTATCGAGGTCACACGATAGTTTACACCTTGCGACGATACCATATCGGGTATCACCACTTCGCCCATATACTCGTTCGACATGCTGCCATAGCTGCTACCACCGTAACTTACACCCACTTTGGCACCTTTGGTTGTAACGACATAGTATATACCATCTATCTCTATTTGGGTTCCCACCGGGTGTATCACTGCCGAGGCATCTATCTCTATATAATTGGTAAAGTTGTTCCAATACTGCGACTGTCTATAGGCATTCTTTCTACCCATCAACACATATAAAGATATATTATAATGTGTCCTGTCAAACGAGGTCGATTGCAACACCGGCGGAGCAACACACTCCACGCGCAACTCCGACAACTTGCTACAACCCGCAAAGGCATTCGCTCCTATCGAGGTGATGCCATTGAACAACGTCACCGACTCCAATTCGGTACTACCTCTGAAGGCATTATCTCCTACAGCTGTCACACGATACTCCACGCCCTCTATCACTACGCGGTCGGGTATCACCACATAACCGTTATAGCTGTTATATCCGGCCTCATTATAGGTCACTGCCACATCGGTTTCCGAGATGATATCGTAATAGTATCCATCCACCTCGTGCGGGGCACAGCGGAAGTTGCTCCATCCGGTGGTGGTTTTATAGGCCGGTGTTGATGTTACCGGCACATAGAGTACGGCATTTTTGTAGCAAGTAAAGGCATTGGAACCCACTTTGGGTGGTACAACGGCATCGCATTGCACCGATACCACTTTGTTACAATCTCTGAAGGCGTTGTCGCCTATACTTTTCAGGGTTGAGGGCAACCTCAACGCAGTAAGGTTATTACAGTTTACAAATGCTCCCATACCTATGTTTTCGAGGCCTTCGGCAAACTCGATTTGTGCCAATGCCGTACAACCCATAAAGGCCTGTTCGCCTATGCTCTTCACTGTCTCGGGGAGCGTCACCGATGTTACGCCCGCGCAATCTCTAAAGGCATTGGGGGCTATCGATGTTACTGCATAATCTACTCCCTTATACATCACATTCGATGGCACTACCACGTCGCCGCTATACTCATCGGCCGGCGAGCTGTAATTGTAGCCGTCATAAGTCACCGACACTTCGGCTCCCTGTCGCGACACGACATAATACATACCATCTACCTCAAACTTTGTATCGGTCGGATACTCTATCTTTGAGGGGTGCAGCACCATATCTTGCGAGGTCATATTCACACTTTCGGTGCTACTCATTATTATATTATCTACCGTAATGGCACTGCCGGCATAGTCTATGTT
>JAFZDG010000139.1 GCA_017561285.1 Bacteroidaceae bacterium | reverse complement strand
TGTGTCGTGTGCTATCGTAGATGGTACAGTATATGGTAATATTCCTGTTGATACCGATGGTGCTATACTCGATATTAAGTTTACAGCCGGTTTGGGCGATTTTGTAACATACAATGTATTGGGTAGTCAAGAGTGGAAATCGGATAGCAAGTATGGAGCTACCGTATCGGGTTTTGCCGATGGAGCCAGCCATGCCAACGAAGACTGGCTTATTTCGCCTGCTCTCGACCTCTCGGGTAGAAGTGCCGTAAATATCACGTTTGAGCATGCCATCAATAAGGGCGACTTGAATAACCTCAAGACCAACCACACATTGTGGATGAGCGATAACTATAGCGCAGGCGATCCCAATGCCGCTACATGGGAGCAAGTGGAGATAACCACTTATCCCGATGGAAAAAGCTGGACATACGTTTCGTCGGGCGAGATAGCAGTACCCGCCGCCTACTTGAAAGCCAATGTACGCTTTGCGTTTAAATACCTCTGCAGCGACAAAGAGTCGGCAACCTGGGAGATGAAAAATTTAGTAGTAAAATAATAAATCAAAAACAAAAATGATGAAAAAACTTGGATTTCTGAGTATGATGTCGGCAGCCTTGTTGCTGGTATCATGTAACAATTTGGGCAATGATCCCGATATTAACGGAAATGGTGGTGGCAATGACGAGCCCCAATTTGTAGAGCCTGCCGGTGATGGTACAGAGGCTAATCCCTACAATGTATCGCGCGCACTTCTTGTGCAAGATGGTAGCTTGGCATGGGTAAAAGGTTATATCGTAGGTCAGGTAGCCGGCTCGGACATTACAGCCGAGAGCGAATTTGATGCACCTTTTCATGGCGCAACATACGATGATGGAAGTGTAGCCACAACCGGTACAAACATTCTTATAGCAGCCAAAGCCGATGAGAAGAACCACTCGGCTTGCCTTGTTGTACAATTGCCTAAGGGCGATGTAAGAACCGTACTCGAATTGGTGAAGAATCCTACCAACGATGGTAAGCCCGTAGAGTTGTATGGTAAATTGACCAAATACTTCGGCGTAGCCGGCTTGAAAGAGACTTCGGCAGCCAAGTTTGACGGTACAACAATCGGTCAAGTACCCGAAGGCCCTGTTACACCTCCCGCCGGTGCAGAGGGTGATGGCTCGGAGAACAATCCTTATAACATTACTGCAGCAACTGCCAACCAAAATGGAGCATTGGCATGGGTGAAAGGTTTCATCGTAGGTCAGGTAGCCGGCTCAAGCATCAGCAGCGAGTCGCAATTTGACGCTCCCTTTACCGGTGCTGTATATGATGACGGCAGTGTAGCTACACAAGGTACAAACATCCTTATCGCATCCAGTGCTACAGAAAATAATCCTTCGGCTTGCTTCGTAGTACAATTGCCCAAAGGCGATGTACGCACAGCTCTCGACTTGTTGGCTCATCCCGAGATTGACGGCAAAGAGGTCGTATTGTATGGTAAGTTGACTAAATACTTCGGTGTAGCCGGTATGAAAGAGACTTCGGCTGCTAAACTCGATGGTAAAACTATCGGTCAAGGTGGCGGTACAACAGATCCCGACACTCCTGTAAATCCCGGTGTAGGCGAGGGTAATGGTACTAAAGAATCGCCCTATAATGTGGCTGCCGTTATTGGTTTGAACAACAGTGGTGCTAAAGCATGGGTGAAGGCTTATATCGTAGGTCAAATAAACGGTAAGAGCATCAGCAATATTGAGGCAGAGGCTCCCTTTGGTGTACCCGATGGCTCAACACAAGGTACTAACATTGTTATTGCCGATAACGCCGATGATACAAACAATGTTGTACCCGTACAACTCCCCTCGGGTGCAGTGCGTAATGCATTGAGCTTGCCCGACCACCCCGAGATGGATGGAAAAGAGGTATTGCTCTATGGCGAGTTGGTAAAATACTTTGGTGCTTGCGGTATCAAGAATACATCGTGCGCTATTGTGGATGGTGTAGTATATGGTATAGAGCCGGCAGATGTATCGGGTGCAATCCTTGAGATGCCTTTCACTGCAGGCTTGGGTAACTTTGTAGCTTATAGTGTATCGGGAAGCCAAGTATGGCAATCGGACAAGACTTATGGTGCAAAGATGTCGGGTTATGCCGATGGTTCAAGCCATGCCAATGAGGACTGGCTCATTTCGCCTGCTCTCGACCTCTCGGGTAAGAGTGGCGTAACCATTACATATGAGCACGCTATAAACAAAGGCGACCTGAACAACCTCAAGACCAACCACACTATGTGGGTGAGCGATAACTATAGCGATGGCGATCCTAATGCAGCTACTTGGAAGCAAGTAGAGATAACTGTTTATCCCGATGGCGCAAGCTGGACTTATGTATCTTCAGGTGCCATAGCAGTGCCCGCCGAGTACTTGAAGTCGAACATACGCTTTGCATTTAAATACCTCTGTAGCGACAAAGAGTCGGCTACATGGGAGGTGAGAAACCTTGTTGTGAAGTAATAATCGGACGATAGTTATTATACAAGTGCGTCATCCTTGAGTGGGTGGCGCATTTTTTATTTGTTAAATATATTGCGGTTGGAGTGTTAAAATTTTTCAATTTGAAAGTATGGATTAAACTATGCTACGAAATGTAAGTCTTAACTACAGAACGCACAAAGAGGTGTTGAAACAAATAAGTATTAACTATAAAAAGAGAGAAAGTATGAAAAAAGTATTAGCAATGATGTTGGCCGTATGTGCCTTGTCGATGTCAACAGTAGTGTATGCACAAGAGCAATGCACAGCCACCAAGCCTGTAGCCCAGAAAGAGATGAGCGAGCGTCGTGGCGCCATGTTGAAGAAAGAGTTGAACCTGAGCGATGAGCAAGTGATGCAGATAAAGGCTATTGATGCAGAGTTTGAAGCTTCGAAACAGGCATCGCGTGAAG
>JAFZDG010000138.1 GCA_017561285.1 Bacteroidaceae bacterium | reverse complement strand
TTCTCAGGTGCAACTCCTCTTGGCCAAGTAGCTACCAATGTGGGCGATGAGTTGGTATTGCGCAATATTGTTGGCGAACCTCTCACTACGCTCGATTACTTCATTGGTCTTATTCCCGGTTCAATAGGCGAAACATCTACACTTGCTATCCTCATCGGTGCAGTTATCTTGTTGGTGACAGGTATTGCCAGCTGGCGCATTATGGCATCGGTATTTGTCGGAGGTTTGCTCACTGCATGGGTATGTACTATGGTAGATCCTTCGGTTTATGCAGCTGCTTTGTTGTCGCCCATCGATCAAGTATGCTTGGGTGGTTTTGCTTTTGCAGCTGTCTTTATGGCAACAGACCCTGTTACTGCTGCTCGCACCAAGGCCGGTAAATATATCTATGGTTTCCTCATCGGTGCTATGGCTATCATTATTCGCGTATTCAATACCGGTTATCCCGAGGGCGCTATGCTTGCTGTATTGTTTATGAATGCGTTTGCTCCTCTCATCGACCACTATGTCGTAGAGGCAAACATCAAACGCCGTATCAAACGTGCCAATAACGCTAAATAATAAGGAGGTGAGATTATGAATAAACAAGGAAATACTTATACGATACTCTACGCCTCTGTTATGGTGATTATCGTTGCTGCATTGTTGGCCGTTGTTTCGGTATCGCTCAAGCCTATGCAACAAGCTAATATTGAGATTGATAAGAAAAAACAAATACTCTCTTCGGTAAATCTCGAGCCTACTACACAAAATGCTGTTGAATTGTATGGTAAATATATCATTGACAGCTACGTGGTAGATGCCAATGCTGCTAAAATTGAGGGCGCAGATGCCTTTACTGTAGATGTGGCAGCAGAGGTGAAAAAAGCCAAAGAAGAGCGTCAATTGCCCGTTTTTGTGGCTCAACTTGACAATGGTGATATAAAATACATCCTTCCCCTTTATGGTGCAGGTTTGTGGGGTCCCATCTGGGGCTATATCGCTGTGGATGCCGATGGCAACACTATCTATGGCTCATACTTTGCTCACCAAGGCGAAACTCCGGGTTTGGGTGCCGAAATCGAAAACCACTCTTTCCAATCGCAATTCGTAGGCAAGCACCTCTTTGTCGATGGTGAGATGAAGCCCGTAGCCGTAATGAAAGTAGGTCAAAAGCCCTTGAATGGTGCCGAGTATGTTGATGCTGTTTCGGGTGGTACTATTACAAGTAAGGGTGTACAAGATATGATCGAAAACTCATTGTTGCCCTATAATGCATTTTTAAATTCAATCGTAAAGTAAGGAGGCGTAGGATATGAAAAATAAAGAGATATTATTAGGTCCCCTTTCCAAGAACAATCCTGTTATCGTACAGGTATTGGGTATATGCTCGGCATTGGCCGTAACATCAAAGCTCGAGCCTTCTATCGTAATGGCTCTTTCGGTTACTGTTGTAGTAGCTCTTGCCAATGTTGTTATTTCGCTTTTGCGTAACACTATTCCCAACAGCATTCGCATTATCGTGCAGTTGGTGGTTGTTGCCGCATTGGTTATTGTTGTTGACCAAGTGCTTAAGGCCTTTGCATACGATGTGAGCAAGCAACTCTCTGTGTTTGTAGGTCTTATCATTACCAACTGTATCGTGATGGGCCGTCTTGAAGCGTTTGCTCTCAGTCATAAACCCTGGGAGTCGTTCCTCGATGGTATTGGCAACGGTATTGGTTATGGTCTTATCCTCATTATTGTAGGTTTCTTCCGCGAGTTGTTTGGTTCGGGTACATTGCTCGGTTTCCAAGTAATTCCTGAAATTTGCTACGAGTGGGGCTACCAAAACAATGGTCTTATGATTTTGCCTCCTATGGCACTTATCGTTGTGGCCTGCATCATCTGGATACACCGTATCTACAACAAAGATTTGCAAGAAAAGTAATACTTACCCTTAAATTATAGAATGTATAATATGGAAAGTCTTAATCTATTCATAAAGTCTATCTTCATAGACAACATGATCTTTGCATACTTCTTGGGTATGTGTTCTTATCTTGCGGTATCAAAGACCGTAAAGACATCTATGGGACTTGGTATTGCCGTAACATTCGTGCTTACGCTTACAGTTCCTGTCAACTATTTGCTCGAAAATTATATCCTTAAGCCCGGTGCATTGTCATGGTTGGGCGAGGGTTTTGCCGATGTTGACCTTTCGTTCCTCAGCCTCATCTTCTTCATCGCTGTGGTTGCTTCAATGGTACAACTCGTAGAGATGGTAGTTGAGCGCTTTTCGCCCTCGCTCTATGCATCGTTGGGTATCTTCTTGCCCCTTATTGCTGTTAACTGTGCCATCCTCGGTGGCTCGCTCTTTATGCAACAACGTGCATTCGACTCTGTAGGTACTGCTACAGTGTATGGCTTGGGCTCGGGTATAGGTTGGTTGCTTGCCATTGTTGGTATTGCCGCCATCCGCGAGAAATTGGCTTATAGCAATGTTCCTGCACCGCTCAAAGGTATTGGTATCACCTTTATCATTACCGGTCTTATGGGTATTGCATTTATGAGCTTCTTGGGTATTAAGTTGTAATTTATCGTAAGCAAACAGACATGAATATGACAAACGTATTATTATCAAGTATAGTAATCTTCCTCATTATTATACTGCTTTTGGTAGTCATCTTGTTGGTTGCCAAACGATACTTGGTTCCTTCGGGAAAAGTGAAAATTACTATCAACGACGATACTGTTGTTGAGGCTGAGACCGGTGCAAGCCTTCTCTCGACACTCGCAGCACAAAAGGTATATTTGCCTTCGGCTTGTGGTGGTGGTGGCTCTTGTGCTCAATGTCGTTGTCAAGTGACTGAGGGTGGTGGTGAGATACTTCCTACCGAGACTGTTCACTTCTCACGCAAAGAGCAACAAAATAACTGGCGCTTGGGTTGCCAAGTGAAAGTTAAAGGCGACCTCTCTATCAAAGTACCTGAGTCGGTAATGGGTGTGAAAGAGTGGGAGTGCGAGGTTATCTCAAACAAGAACGTTGCTACTTTTATCAAAGAGTTTATCGTTAAGTTGCCCGAGGGCGAACATATGGATTTTATCCCCGGTTCGTATGCACAGATTAAGATTCCTGCATACGAGATGGACTATGACAAGGATATCGACAAGTCGCTCATTGGTGAGGGTTATCTCGATGCTTGGAAAAACTTTGGTCTCTTCGACCTCAAGTGTAAGAATACCGAGCCTACAGTGCGTGCTTACTCAATGGCCAACTATCCTGCCGAGGGTGATCGCATTATGCTTACCGTTCGTATTGCTACACCTCCTATGAAACCCCGTCCTCAAACAGGCTTCCAAGATGTTATGCCCGGTATTGCATCGTCATACATCTTTACACTCAAGCCCGGCGATAAGGTTATCATGAGTGGTCCTTACGGCGATTTCCACCCCATCTTCGACTCTAAGAAAGAGATGATGTGGGTAGGTGGTGGTGCCGGTATGGCTCCCTTGCGTGCCCAAATCATGCACCTTACCAAGACCTTGAAGACTACCGACCGTAAGATGTCATACTTCTATGGTGCGCGTGCCCTCAACGAGGTATTCTATCTCGAGGACTTCTTGCAATTGGAGAAGGACTTCCCCAACTTCACATTCCACCTTGCACTTGACCGTCCCGATCCCGCAGCCGATGCAGCAGGCGTGAAGTACACAGCCGGTTTCGTTCACCAAGTTATCTACGAAACATACCTCAAAGACCACGAAGCACCCGAAGATATCGAGTACTATATGTGTGGTCCCGGCCCCATGTCAAAGGCCGTTGTTTCGATGCTCGACAGTCTCGGCGTAGAACCCGAAAGCATTATGTACGACAACTTCGGTGCATAATAGAGTATAACACACTATACGATAAGAGGGTGTCTCAAAACGAGGCATCCTCTTTTCGTATATTCGAGAGAATTTGATTTTGGTCAAGCTTCCATTTTTTTTGTTTATTGCAAAATATTTGGTTCTCTGGAGGCCAAAATCGAAAAAACAGGTAAAAACGGCCATTTTTAGGGTTATTACCATCGTTTTGGTTCGATTTTGCTATTTTTCGTGCCATTTTCTTGATGTTAAAGGCT
>JAFZDG010000137.1 GCA_017561285.1 Bacteroidaceae bacterium | reverse complement strand
CATGGTCGAAGTCGTCACCACCGAGGTGTGTATCACCATTGGTCGATTTTACTTCAAATACGCCATCACCCAATTCAAGGATTGAGATATCGAATGTACCACCACCCAAGTCGAATACAGCAATCTTCATATCGCGGTCGCTCTTGTCGAGACCATAAGCGAGAGCTGCTGCTGTAGGCTCGTTAACGATGCGGCGTACAGTAAGACCTGCAATTTCACCTGCCTCTTTGGTTGCTTGGCGTTGTGCATCGTTGAAGTATGCGGGTACTGTGATTACAGCCTCAGTAACTTCTTGGCCAATGTAATCTTCGGCTGTTTTTTTCATTTTTTGAAGAATCATAGCCGAGATTTCTTGGGGTGTGTAAAGGCGACCATCAACATCAACACGAGGTGTGTTGTTGTCGCTACGTACAACCTTGAAGGGCATACGAGCTGCTTCGTTTGCAACATGGTCGTAGGTTTCGCCCATAAAACGTTTGATTGAGAAGATTGTGCGTGTGGGGTTAGTGATAGCTTGGCGCTTTGCGGGATCTCCCACTTTACGCTCACCACCATCTACAAATGCTACTACCGAAGGAGTAGTGCGACGACCTTCGCTGTTGGCAATTACTACAGGTTCTGCACCTTCCATTACTGCTACACACGAGTTGGTTGTACCTAAGTCGATACCAATAATTTTTCCCATAATTTTTATATTTTTATTTGTTTTACTATTCTATTTTCTGTCTGTCCCATTTGTGGTGACTTTCGACTATTATATGACAAAACCTATGCCAATTTTTTTTGCCATATTTATGGCTATGAATGGCAGTTTTGTAGGTCGTAATATGCCTGTCAATGTCAGTTTTTATGCCTATTTGTCACTTTTTACTGTGCCAGGTCGCTATGTGCCGTTGGGGTAGGTTATATGTCTATATCTATCAATTATTATTAATTTTAATTTATATCTACGGCTTTTCGCTATATATGCCATATATTTGTACCCGATATATAATATATAATAGGTGTAACAAGTTCTGTTTTTGTTGGGTGCATTGTAGATTATACATATTGTTGTGTTTGTTGTTGGGTATAATGGTGTGTAAGGCGCAGACTGTTGTGTTGCCCGATTCTTTATTTCAGTCGACTGTAGCAGATGTGGTGGCCGATGACCATACCATTCCGCAATACGATTATCCGAAGTTTTCGTTTGATAGTCAGTTGTTTGAGGTTGCTCCGGCTGTTAAGCTTGAAGACTATCTTACAGCTCCTGATATGTCCGATTCGTTTTTCTATGATCTGCCCGAACTGCCGTCAGAGTTTTTTTTGCATGTATTGGTATTGCATCTTTCCAAAGTGAAGATACCAGGTTTGGAGGCCGATTTGGCTCGTTATAGTATGATGCTTGAGAATTTTAACAAGAATCTGTATAAAGGAGGAGGATATACTATTCCGTATGTGCCTGCTATTGTGAGTGATGTGACTTCGGTTGCTCACAGTGTTGTCAATTCGGCTTCGGGGGTAGTAGTCTATTCAGGCTGTTTAGATCCTTTGGAGGCATACCGACGTTGGGTTCAAGAGCGTAGATTGTTGCGGGCTAAGGCTATAATACACTCGCTCGAAAACGATGCTATGCCCACCAAAGAGGAGCAAGCTGCTCAGAATCTTTCCATATCGCCCAATCTGTTGCAAATGACCGATGATAACTACGATGTGAAGGTAAAAAAGGATGGAAATAATCCACCCTATCGCCCATAAATGCTTTTAGACTATCTGTTCTATCTCTATTGCATCAGTCGTGTTTGGTCGGAGGGTTGACCACTCTATGCCTGATATAGCATATATATTGCACTCTTTGTTTATGGATGCTATATGGTTGCAGTACACACTGTTGTGCAGTATTGCATCGGTAGTGGTGAGTTGTGTGTCTGTCGATAGTTGTTGTTGCAATTCCAGCAAAAAAGCTTCTTGGTATTGTGTAAAAGATGGTGCAACAACAATGAGCAATCCATCGTAGAAAGTAGTACCGGCCGTTTCGCCCATAAATCTCTCTACAGAGCATAGCAAACCACGTTTTGCAAAGATCGTACTTTGTTTGTGCATAGAAGTTCCGCAGCAACAATAATGCGATAAAAAGCCTTTTTTCATAGCTTTTATTCCACCTCGAGTCTAAGTGGTTTTTGTTTTTTGAGAGGGTTATCTTTTTTCTTTTTCGTCTTCTTATCTTTTATTATTATTTCCACGTCGTTCTTATCCTTTCCGTTGTCTTTTTCTTGGGTAGGATCAATAGCCAGGAACGATTCGGTCTCCATATCGGGAGTGTGATGTATGCGTATCAACTCGATGCTATCGATATACATAATATGCTTGTCGTATCGAGGAGGCATAGCCACGTAGCCATATACTGCGCTCAGGTCTTGTATCGAGTCGGTCTGTACTTTTATGGTGTTCCAGCCCTCTTTTACATTGCTGTAGTTGTAGTGTATTAGATGTTTTTTGTGTCGTATAGCTATGTGGGCCACAGCATCGTTATTGATTGATGGTGTATTGATGGTGTGAAAGCGTAGTGTGAAGTGATCTCTCTCTTTGAAATTTTCATCGGTATCTATCGTGAATGAGAGAATATTTTCGCCTTTGTTTGCATCAAAAACGTGCCATCTTTGTTGCTTCCAAATATCTACAGTATCGCCCGCAAGCGTAAGAATCTGTGCATTTTCTTGTGCAATCAGTTCTTTGAGCTCGGCATCTTCTTTTTTCAACTTTTCAATTACGCGGTCATATACATTCATATATACATCGAGGTGGTTGCCATACCACACAAGCGATGTGTCAAAGTCGGCTTTGGTAGTGTTATGACGCATATATACCGCCTCTCGAACAATGCGTTTTTTCTCGTCTGTGGGGAATTGAGAATAGTTGAGGTTTATTACAGCCTCAGTCTTGTGTATATCTACCAGAATATCTACCATACGATCTTCCTCTATTACATAGTCGGGTTGGCTTTTGCATGCGACAAGTAGTAGAACAAGGCCGATTATAATATACAATATGCGGCTGCAACGTTTCATTACTATTATTTCTCTGTGTTGGGTTTGGGGTTTTTGTCGTCGGTGGTGAGTTGCTTGTTGTAGAACAATAGGATTATTGCTACACCCACGCAAATGGCCGAGTCGGCAATGTTGAATATGGGGCGGAAGAACTCAAAGTATTCTCCTCCAACGAATGGCATCCAATCGGGCCAATAGAATGAGAATAGCGGGAAGTAGAGCATATCTACCACACGACCATAGAAAAACGGTGCATAGCCGCCACCGGCAGGAAAGAGGGTTGCTACCTCGGGAGGCATAGGAGCGTCGAATATGAGTCCGTAGAACATACAGTCTATGATGTTGCCTATCGCTCCGGCTTCAATAAGAGCTACGCAGGCAATAAATCCCATCGTATATTGGGGGCGGTGACATAATAGCCACAATATATATCCCAATACGCCCGATGCTATAACCCTAAAGATGGACAGGAATAGCTTGCTACCCAATTCCATACCAAATGCAGCTCCGTTATTTTCTATAAAAGCTATTTTAAACCAACTTGTTACATCAATAGATTCGCCAATGTACATATTGGTTTTTACAGCAAATTTTACACATTGGTCTATCAATAGTACCACCAGTACTATTATGGTGGCCCAATGTCCGCGAGATAATCTCTTCATAGACTGTTGTTATATGTGTCGCTTATAATTTACATAATATCGCAACCACATACACTCTGCATCTTTGATGACACAGGGAAGTATGTGGTTGTGTTTCTAAAGTGTTTTTATTTCACGCCTTTGTTTTTGGCTTCAACACTGAGGGTTGCATGAGGCACAGCCATCAAACGCTCTTTGGGTATGAGCTTGCCGGTTTCGCGGCAAATGCCATATGTCTTGTTTTCGATGCGAATGAGTGCGGCTTGCAAGTGTTGGATAAACTTCATCTGACGCTCTGCCAGACGACCGGCCTCCTCTTTCGATAATGTATTGGCACCCTCTTCAAGTACCTTAAATGTAGGTGATGTATCTGTTACATCGTTGCCATCATTGTTCATAATGGCAGACTTAAGACTTTCGTAGTCTTTCATAGCCTTGGCGAGTTTCATATTGATTACCTCGCGGAACTCTTCCAGTTCGGCATCTGAATAGCGTGTTTTCTCAGCCATAGTTTTCGGTTTTTATGGTTAAATTAATTACTTAACAACTTGCACCAGCAACAGTTCGGGTGGCAGGCTTTTTAAGCCTTTACCACCTTAACCATTACTTTAAATGTGTCGAAGTCGAGCTCTGTAACATCGGCTCCTTCTTGTAAGTTATCTACTACAAGACTCTCTGCAAGGATTTGACGTGCCATATATTCGCCATATTCGGCTATTGCAGCATCAGTCTCTTCGTGGTGAGCAAGTGTTACATATATCTTGTCGGTTATTTCATAACCATTCGATTTACGTATGTTTTGAATGCGATTGATCAACTCGCGAGCGTAACCCTCACGACGCAACTCATCGGTTACTGTAATGTCGAGAGCAACGGTGAGACGGCCTTCGTTGGCTACAAGCCAGCCGGGGATATCTTCCGAGAGTATCTCTACATCGGCTGTTTCTACAGTTGCTTCGGTACCATCAATGTTGAATGTAAACGAGCCGTTCTTCTCAAATGTGAGGATATCTTCTTGGCTCATTTGTGCGATGGTAGCGGCCAGTTGTTTCATAATCTTACCGTAGCGCGGGCCGAGTTTTTTGAAATCGGGTTTTACACGTTTTACCAAGATGCCGGCTGCATTGTCTACATATTGCAACTCTTTGACGTTAACCTCGGCAAGGATAAGATCGCACATAGCCTCAATGTGGCGGCGTTGTGTTTCGTCAACAACGGGTATCATCAATGTTGAGAGGGGTTGACGCACCTTGATGTTGACTTTGCGGCGCAGTGCCAATACCATTGATGTAATGTCTTGTGCAATGCGCATACACTCTTCCAAGTCATTGTTGACATAAGCCTCTTGGCAAGTGGGGAAGTGGCTCAAGTGTACCGATTGGTTATCTGTACCGGTAGCGGTAGTGAGGTCGGTATAGAGGCGATCGGCATAGAAGGGTGCAATGGGTGCCATAAGGCGTGCAATCGTCTCAAGACAAGTATAGAGTGTTTGGTATGCTGCAAGTTTGTCTTGGTTCATATCACCACCCCAGAAACGTTTGCGGTTGAGGCGCACATACCAGTTGCTCAAGTTGTCGTTTACAAAGTCGGCAATGGCACGACCGGCGCGAGTAGGCTCGTATGATGCATAATATTCGTCAACCTCTTTGATGAGTGAGTTGAGCAATGAGATAATCCAACGGTCAATCTCGGGACGTTCTGCTACGGGTATTTGAGGCTCGGTGCCTGTAAAACCATCTACATTGGCATAGAGTGCAAAGAATGAGTAGGTGTTGTAGAGTGTACCGAAGAATTTACGGCGCACCTCTTCAACTCCCTCAATGTCAAACTTGAGGTTGTCCCAGGGTGAAGAGTTGGTTATCATATACCAACGCAAGGGGTCTGAACCATATTTCTCGATTGTTGCAAAAGGATCTACGGCGTTGCCAAGACGTTTCGACATCTTGTTGCCGTTTTTATCCAATACAAGACCATTTGAAATTACTGTCTTGTACGAAATGCTGTCAAATACCATTGTAGAGATAGCATGTAATGTGTAGAACCAACCACGAGTTTGATCTACACCAAAATAAAATTGCATGTAAAAGTATTTGACTTTACAGCAGGATTTATTATCTTTGCGGTGGGTGAACTTTTTATATATTTAATGTCCGGAAGCATTTTATTTTGGAAAGCTTTCGGTTCAAT
>JAFZDG010000014.1 GCA_017561285.1 Bacteroidaceae bacterium | reverse complement strand
CAGCTGGTTTAGAGCATCTGCCTTACAAGCAGAGGGTCGGCGGTTCGAATCCGTCAACGCCCACCATTATTAAACTTTATATATATCCCCGGGTGCTTCGGCACTCTTATTACAGGGGCGTTTAGCTCAGCTGGTTTAGAGCATCTGCCTTACAAGCAGAGGGTCGGCGGTTCGAATCCGTCAACGCCCACTTTCCTTACAAAACACCCAAATACTTGGGTGTTTTTCTTTTTTTATTTGGTATCTTACAATCTCTTTCTTAACTTTGTAAGAATTTTATTTTGATAATAGCATTACCCAATATATGTGTGGAATTGTAGGTTATATAGGAAGCAAACAAGCTTGTCCTATTCTTATAAAGGGACTGCGTAGACTCGAGTATCGAGGCTACGATAGTGCCGGTGTTTCTATGATAAATGATAGAGGCGAACTGAATGTCTTTAAAGCCAAAGGTAAAGTGGATGATTTGGTGGCCTTCTTGGATGATAAAGATGTGAGTGGTACAATAGGTATAGCCCATACACGTTGGGCTACTCATGGTGTGCCATGTCGCGAAAATGCTCACCCGCATTATTCGTCGTCGGGTACATTGTCGTTGATACACAATGGTATTATTGAGAACTATGCTTCGCTTAAAGAAAAATTGATAGAGCATGGTTATACATTTGTAAGCGAAACCGATACCGAGGTGCTTGTGCAGTTGATTGAGTATTACAAAATCACATATCAACTTGATCTCTTGTCGGCTGTGCAGCGAGCACTGGCACAGGTGATAGGTGCCTATGCCATTGCAGTGCTCGATCGCTCTAATCCCGATGAGATTATTGCAGCTCGCAAATCGAGTCCGTTGGCCATAGGTCTGGGCGATGGCGAGTTTTTCTTGGCATCCGATGCAACCCCTCTGGTGGAATATACACATAAAGTGATATATGTAGATGATGACGAGATTGCGGTCATCAATCGTCACAGTGGTGTCAATATTGTTACGCTTCAAGGTCAGTCGGTAAGTCCCGAGGTGAGTGAGGTAACGCTCGATTTGGGAGCTATTGAGAAGGGTGGATATGAGCATTTTATGCTTAAAGAAATCTTTGAGCAACCCGAGTGCATACTCAACTCGATGCGTGGTCGCATCAATCCCGATGGTACCAACGTTCACTTGTCTTCGGTTATAGATTATGGCGATAAGTTTATCAATGCCCGCAGGTACGTAATTGTGGCCTGTGGTACTTCGTGGCACGCCGGATTGATAGGAAAGAGCCTCATTGAGAACTTCTGTCGCATACCGGTCGAAGTGGCATATGCATCGGAGTTTCGTTATAACGATCCTGTTATCGGCGAGGGCGATGTGGTGATAGCCATATCTCAGTCGGGCGAAACGGCCGATACATTGGCGGCCATAGAGTTGGCTCGTAGTCGAGGCGCATTTGTATATGGTATAGTCAATTCGGTAGGCTCATCGATAGCTCGTTGCACGCATACGGGTTCTTATATACACGTAGGCCCTGAGATTGGTGTGGCATCGACCAAGGCATTTACCGGTCAAGTAACAGTGTTGACAATGCTTGCGTTGTGTATAGCCAAAGAGCGTAATACTATTACCGAGGAGCAGTTGCACGAAGCCTTGCAAGAGTTGTTACGCATACCCGACAAGATGCGTGAGGTGCTTAAGCAAAACGATGCCATTGCATCGCTTTCGCGTACTTTTACCTATGCCCACAACTTTATATACTTGGGACGCGGGTATAACTATCCGGTGGCACTCGAAGGTGCGTTGAAGCTGAAGGAGATATCGTATATCCATGCCGAGGGCTATCCGGCAGCCGAGATGAAGCATGGTCCCATTGCGCTCATCGATGCTGAGATGCCGGTTGTTGTAGTGGCAACAAACAAAGCACTATATGAGAAAGTGTTGAGTAATATACAAGAGATAAAGGCTCGGCAAGGTCGTGTAATAGCTGTCGTGGTGAAGGGAGATGACACCATTTCTAAGTTGGTAGATTATGTAATAGAGCTGCCCGAAACGGCCGATTTCCTCTATCCTCTGTTGGCATCGGTTCCGTTGCAGCTTTTGGCCTACCATATTGCAGTATGCAAAGGCAAAAATGTTGACCAGCCTCGCAACTTGGCCAAGTCGGTTACGGTAGAGTAAAAGTCTGTAGGCTTAGAGATACAAAAAAACATCCGAGTGCATTGCTTTGCCTCGGATGTTTTTGTTTCAATGAGCTTTCCTCCTGTATATGTTTCAAGGGTGGTGCGGCTTCCTTTGTTGTCGGGTGTTTGTTGAGCTTTAAAATGAAAAAGGGCTGTTCCCGGTGGAAACAGCCCTATGCGCTTTATGAGATGATAGATTATTCTGCGCGGAGAGTGAAGCGTTTGAAAGCAACAACTTTCAAGTCGGCATCCATCTCTTTGAGTACGTCGCGAACAGTTTTCTTGGCATCCATGATGTCCTCTTGGTTGAGCAAGCAAACTTCTTTCAAGAATTTGCCAAGACGACCTTTGGCGATGTTTTGAATCATAGCCTCGGGGAGGTTTGCAGCTTTCTCAGCCGATACTGTAGCGATGATTTCTTTAGCTTTAGCAACTTCCTCTGCAGTGATCCAACCTTTGGCCATGTTGCTCTCCATGTGGTCTTCAGAGTCAACGTGAGCAGGGTTGATACCGGCTTTCTTGAGGGCAACCTCAACAGCCTTTTGTACTTGCTCTGCTTTAGTTTTCTCGATAGCAACTGCGATCTCAGCGTTTTTGATTTCCTCAGAAACACCATCCTCATCGATAGCGATGGGGTTCATAGCAGCGATTTGCATAGCAACGCGTTTGCCGGCTTCGTCGTTGGCTTTGTTAAGACCTACGATAGCGCAGAGTTGGTTTTTGTTTTGGTGGTTGTAAACTACAGTGTGATCGGCCTCGATAAAGTTGAAGTCACCGAGTTCCATCTTCTCACCTGTTTTACCAATTTCGTCGGTGATGAGAGTAGCAATCTCTACACCGTCGATAGTAAGAGCGAGAACTTCCTCACGAGTTTTGGGTTTAGCCTCCATAACAGCGTTGAGGATGCGGTTTGTCAAAGCCACGAAAGACTCGTTGTTTGCAACGAAGTCAGTCTCGCACTTCAAGGCAACGATAGCTGCATAGCCACCGTTAGCTTTAGCGAGAACGCAACCTTCGGCTGCTTCGCGGTCTTCGCGTTTTGCAGCTACGGCTTGACCTTTTTTACGGATTATTTCTTTTGCGGCTTCGATATCGCCGTCAGCTTCTTGTAATGCTTTTTTGCAGTCCATCATACCAGCGCCGGTAAGTGAGCGGAGCTTGCTGATATCTGCCATTGTTACTGCCATAGTTGTATGTTTTTAGTAGTTAATACTTATGTCATAAAAGACAAAGAGCGCGCCTTGTTGTGAGAAGAAGGCTCGCTCTTTGTTGTGAGAATTATTATTCTTCGCTTTCGGCGGTTTTCTCAGCTACGGGTTCGTCGTCGGCTTTGCGGCGAGCGATGCGAGCTTTGCGTTCGCGCTTGGGTGCTGCAGCCTCTTCGGCGGGAGTCTCGTCGAGTTTCTCGATCTTACGCTCTTCGATACCTTCGGCCATTGCACCGCAGAGTGCATCGAGGATTACCTCGATAGATTTTGAAGCGTCATCGTTGGCGGGGATTACGAAGTCGATATTTGAAGGATCAGAGTTAGTATCTACCATAGCAAATACGGGGATACCAAGACGATTGGCCTCGCGAACAGCAATGTGCTCTTTGAGAACGTCAACAACGAACAAAGCGGCGGGAAGACGGTTCAAGTCGGCGATGCTACCGAGAGTCTTTTCGAGTTTTGCACGTTGGCGAGTGATTTGGAGCTTTTCGCGTTTTGAGAGGTTGTCGAAAGTTCCGTCTTTGGTCATCTTGTCGATGGTGGTCATCTTCTTCACAGCCTTGCGGATAGTGGGGAAGTTGGTGAGCATACCACCGGGCCAGCGCTCGATAACATAGGGCATGTTGATGGCAGTGGCTTTGTCGGCAATAACTTGCTTAGCCTGTTTTTTAGTAGCAACAAAAAGTACTTTTTTGCCCGATTTTGCAATCGACTTGAGGGCTGCGGCAGCCTCGTCGATTTTTGCTACTGTTTTATACAAGTCGATGATGTGGATACCGTTGCGCTCCATAAAGATGTAGGGAGCCATAGCGGGATTCCATTTTCTTGTGAGGTGACCAAAGTGTACACCTGCCTCAAGGAGTTGTTCAAATGATGTAAGAGCCATTTTTCTTTTTTATTTTTTTCGTTTACATTCTACTTTTACAATCGTTGGGTAGTTAAGCGGCGTTGTTATGCAGCCTGCCAAGTCGCAACGATTTGGATACTAAACGTCGGTTTACTTGTTGCTCGAAGCTTACAAATAGATTAACGTTTGCTGAATTGGAAGCGTTTACGAGCTTTGGGACGACCGGGTTTCTTACGCTCAACGGCACGGGGGTCACGAGTCATGAAGCCTTCGCGACGGAGAACGGCTTTGTCGTCGGGGTTCAAGGCAACCAATGCACGGGCGATACCGAGACGGAGAGCCTCAGCTTGGCCTTTGTAGCCACCACCTTGAAGGTTTACCAAGATATCATATTTCTCAGCTACACCGAGTGTAGTGAGGGGTTGTTTAACAACAAATTGCAGTATTGACGAGGGGAAGTAATTTGTCAAGTCGCGTTTGTTGATGGTGATTGTACCATTACCCTCTTTGATGAATACGCGAGCTACGGCTGCTTTACGACGGCCTACTACAGCTTTTTCGAGAAGATACATATATTAATTACTTGTAGAGGTTAATATCTATGATTCGGGGATTTTGAGCGGCTTGCTCGTGCTCGGCACCACCATATACGCGGAGGTTGCGCAACAATTGAGCACCCAATTTGTTTTTGGGGAGCATACCTTTTACTACACGGAGTACGAGACGATCGGCACCTTTAGCCATCAAGTCGGCGGGTGTTTTGAAACGTTGACCACCGGGATAGCCTGTGTAGTCGATGTACTCTTTGTCAGTCATCTTCTTGCCTGTGAGGATGATCTTGTCGGCGTTGATGATGATTACGTTGTCACCGCAATCTACGTGGGGAGTGTAGTTGGGTTTGTATTTGCCACGCAAAATTTTTGCGACTTTACTTGCAAGGCGGCCCAATACTTGGTCTGTAGCATCTACTACAACCCACTCTTTGGTTACAGTTGCCTTGTTAGCTGATACTGTCTTATAACTTAAAGTGTTCACTGCTTTAAAGTTTTTAAAATTAGTTACTTAATAGTGCTCACGCATTATATTCCCGGCCAAGGAACGATAATTTGTTCGCAAATTTCTCTTATTTGGCTAATAATCGGACTGCAAAGGTAGTGCTTTTTATTTTATGAGACAAATATTTTTTAATCTTTTTTCGTTGGCTATAAGCGAGTTTGCCTCAAAATGGCTTGCGAGGCACTATTGGCCTCGCAAGTCTTGTGGTTTGTGTGGGTTATTGTTGTGCTATCTTGGGTAGTTCTATGCGGAAGGTTGTGCCTACGCCTATTTCCGACTCTTTGATGTATATGCGTCCGTTGTGGTACTCTTCTATAATGCGCTTGGCAAGTGTGAGCCCGAGTCCCCAACCTCGTTTTTTGGATGTGTATCCGGGCTTGAATATATTTTCAAATTCACTTCGGGCTATGCCTTTGCCGGTGTCGCTCACATCTATATATATGTGTTTGTTGTCGGTGCTGAGTGTCACGTCTATCCGGCCTTCGCCTTCCATTGCGTCTACGGCGTTTTTGCAAAGGTTTTCTATTACCCACTCTATGAGTGAGCGGCATAGCATACTGCCTTCGGCATCTTGCGGCAGGTTGAGGTTGAGTTTTACGCGGCTCGATATGCGGGTGCTCATATAGTTGCAACTCTCTTCGAGTAGTTCGTTGATGTAGATGAGTTCTTTGTCGGGAATAGAACCTATCTTAGAGAATCGCTCGGCAATGGTCGAAAGGCGTTTTACGTCTTTGTCCATATCGGTTACAATGCTCGGATCGATATTGTCGTTGAGCTTTAAAAATTCTATCCAAGCCATCAGCGACGATATGGGTGTGCCCAGTTGGTGTGCTGTCTCTTTCGATAGTCCTACCCATACTTTGTTTTGCTCGGCACGTTTCACGCTTACCAAGCCTATGTAGGCTATGAGGGCAAAGAGTATCATTACCAGCAGTTGTATGTAGGGGTAGTAGGATAGTTGCTTCAGCAGAACGGAATCTTCGTAGTAGAGTGTCTGTTTTTCGCCATTGCCGAGGTCTATATCGATGGTCGAGCCGTTTCGTTGCATCGACTCGAGTTTGCGAGTGAGGTAGTGCGAGGTATCGGTGCTATTGATGGTAATGTTGGAGTATTGTATGATTTCGTTGTGATCGGTTACGATAACCGGGATCGTTGTGTTGCTCTGTATGATGGTGAGGATGAGGTCTATGTTGCTATAGTCATCGCCCGAAGCCAATTCGCTGGTGGCTGCGGCCCATATTTCCATTTTGTTACGCTCTTCGAGTTCGAGTTTTTTTACCAGGTTGTTCGATACCCATAGTGAGCCGCCAACAAGAAGTATTGCTGCTATAAAGAATATGTATCGGCCTATACGACTATTGAAGTAGAAGAAGTGCATAGAAGTGTTGTCATTAGGTTTTATGTAATACAAACGCAGAATGAGGCTGGTTTATTGTGTTTTGGGTAGTGTTTGCTTCTTTTGTGGGGTATTGTGAAAAAAAGAAAGGGCTTACACCGAGGTGCAGGCCCTTTATGTCAGTGTTGTTAAGGGTTTGTTAGAAGACGTAACCGATGCCTACGTGGAAGTTGCTTGTGTTGGCATAGGGGGTAACTTTAACAAAATCGAGGGCATATCCGGCACCGATGGTAATGTTACGGTAGTCAAATTTGGCACCTATTTGCCATCCTGCTTGGAATACATTCCATACCTCGTCGCCCATTTTCTCTTTGTCGTAGAAGTTTACATGTGCATCTTCTTTGCTGTATCCGGGTATTTGCTCTAAAATATCCTTGCCGTCGATGTCGCGGATTGACATATTTGCTTCGCCCATAAGGTTGAATTTGAGGTATAGACCGGTGTATGGTTTGATAGCAAAGTCGCCTATTTGGAATTTGTAAACTACATTGAGGGGTACATTGAGGCGCATAGTGGTTATGTCGGTATTGAATTTGTACGAAGAAAGAATGCTTTGTGAGTATGACCAAAACTCCATATTCCATTCAAGACCTGTTTCAACGTAAAGAGGTAATTTCTTTGTTACATTGAATGCGTGCAAATAGCTGATGGTGGTACCGTCTGTGTTGTTGAAAACAGATTCTTCATCGGCTCCCATTGCTATTTCTTCTGTGAAATTGTAGAAGGTGCTACTGTAAGAAACAAAGATTGTGTTGTAATCTTTTTGTGCAAAGGCTGCTGTTGTCAGAGCTACAAATGCTGTCAGGATGTAAAATTTCAAGTTTTTCATTGTGTTGATTTTTTAAAGGTTTGTAAATGTAATTGTTTATAAATTGTTGTTTCTTTCTCGGTGACAAATATAGTGATATTATTTCTATTAAAAAGCTAATTTTGATATTTTTTTTAAATATTTGGGTTGTTTGTTATGGTATAATGCTATTAATGATGGTTTTATTGTTGTATTATTGTTAAAAAAGAGCGGTCCAACTTCCGCTGAAAGTTGGACCGCTTATAGTTTTTATTAGGCTTCTTATCAACCGTTTACCGAGTGCATATGAGCGATGAGGTCGAGTACTTTGTTTGAGTAGCCAATCTCATTGTCGTACCAAGATACAACTTTTACAAATGTGTCGGTGAGAGCGATACCGGCTTTGGCATCGAAGATAGAAGTGCGAGTG
>JAFZDG010000136.1 GCA_017561285.1 Bacteroidaceae bacterium | reverse complement strand
CCCATAAGTCTGCACAATGTACGCTCTACGGCTACTGTTGTTTTAGACTCAACAAAGGCTTGAACCTCATTGGCTATATCTTTGGCCAATGTTTTTGCACGCTCAACCTTCTTAAAATCTAGTCCTAATTTGCTTTGCATATTGTTGATAGTTAGTTATTTAAATTCTTTTTGGTGTATTCTATCCATTGTGAGTCTATACCCAGGCTTTCGGCTATGGCAATGGCTTCGTGAGGCACGTCGCCACAGTGAGTCTCTTCGAGGGTATAGTCCATTTGTCCGTTGTTCAATCCTTTTACTCTGTAACGCTTAACATCGCTGTTCTCGATGTTATAGTGTGTAGTGAGTATAAATGCGCCATTGCAGTGGTCAATGACTTCGAGCAGACCTTCAACCAGTGCTGTGCCCTCTACCGGATTGGTGGTACGGGCCGGCTCGTCAATGAGTGCCAGTAGCTTGCGACCGGCTCTTATCTTCTTTATTACAGCATCAATAGCCAATATTTCACCGGCAAATGATGATACTCCTTTCACTATGCTTTGCTCATCGCCTATGCATAGGGCAATCTCCTCTACCGGATTGATGTTGCAATGGTCGGCAGCAACGCCAAAACCATATTGTGCAAGTAGCTGATTGAGTGCAAGCGACTTTAATACCACACTCTTACCACCCATATTGGCTCCGATGATGGTAACGGGTGTGTGCTCGTATGTAATATCCACCGGCATAAATGCTTTGCCTTGCTCGGCAAGGTGGGCTTTTACTTGCGGATGGAACATATTATTATATAATGTGTATTTCTCTTCTTCTATGTGGGGAATACACAGATTCATTTGTCGTATTTGCTCGGCCTTTGCTATGAGTATATCGAGACAAGATAGGTTGTCTAAAGTATCGGTCAATGGTGCAACATATGCAAGTAGTTGTTGCGAGAGTTGCTCTCTTACCTGTAACTCCAAGTCGGCGTGTTGTTGAAGCAACATAGCAAGTTCTTGTCGTTTATCTTCGGCAATATCATCGCCTTGAGCTTGTATGGCTTTCATCTGCTTACGTACCTCTCGTAACGCTTCGTTGTACGAATCGTATATGTAGAACGAGGGTATGTTGAGCTTGTCGGGATCTAATATCTCTACAACTTTGTCGAGTTGGGGGAGTGTTATGGCCTCGATATTTTGCTCTGTGAGCATATTGCGTATTTGCGAAGACAAAATCGCCAAATGCTTTACTTCAAACAACTCGATATCATCGAGTGTACTACCATCGCTCAATCGGCTCAAAGTATTGTGTATATCTTTGAGGTACATGAGCTTGTGTGCAATTTTCAAGCAGTCGTGTTTGTATATGTCATTGAGTCGGCCGTAATAGGCTTCGATGTCGCTCTTTGTGGTCATCATATCGCTTGATAGTAGCATCTTACGGCCACACGACGACATAATGCACAACGAGTCGTACATATAACGCAATCCACAATCTATTTCAAGTGCCGACTTAAATGTCATATTCGTTTTTTACTATATCATATACGGGCAACTTTATCGCTTCCCGGAGTTTTCTACACAAAGTATCGCTATCCAACACATATCCGTTGGGTGCGGTAGGGTTGACGCATACAGCAATGAGCTTGCTCTTTTGCAGTACCCTTATATTTCCACCTCTTGAGCAAAAAGTTCTGTAAGCAGTCTCACTTACAAAAATCTTTGTAAAGTCTTTAACCACCAAGGTTACATTTTTTATGTTTTTCGACTCGGCAATGAGGTTGAGTAGCTTGTCGGTCAATGCACCTACGGTGTATATTATCTTCATACCTTTGGTTATATCTACTTTGAGAGTATTTATGGCCAAAGCCGAAGTTATTTTGAAGTCAACGAGGTTACCCTCTATATCTATACCCCATACGCCGGCTTCAATGTCGCATAGGGTGTCGCGACTATCGTCTTCAAGTATGTTCAGTCCTATCATCTCCACCACAAATTTGGTCTTTTGCACCAGCGTGTTGATGTTTGATGATAATGCTGCACCGGTCGATAGTATCATCGCTTTGCTAATGGCCGGTGAGGCAGAACTGAGTCGCGATATAGCCCCATCGATGATGGTGAGATCTATACCATATCTCTTTATTCCGGCAGCCCATCGGCGTAGTGATACCCCCGAAGAGGGCCCCGAAATGAGCGCTTTACCTCCTACTACCACGCGAGCCGTTACAATGCGGCCCAGAGAGCTGCGCTCGTTGGTTATTTCTATCAACTCGCTTACCAATCGGCGTTCGCGGTAGTGCGACTCGGCTGTCGATAGGAACATACCTTCTCTCAGGTATATCTCGGGTTTCTTGGTCGAGGTTACTTGGTCTTTGTTCTCGCCGTCTATTCCTATCGAGGTTACCGCTACGCGTGTGTTGTGTAGCGGCAACCTGCGAAGGATATAGTTCAAACATTCGGTTTTGCCTACGTTCTTCTCAAGACCTACAATCGATAGGCTGTCGTATTGGAGAATTTCGCTGATAAAAGGCATAACCGTATGTAAGTAGAAATTATTCTTTATGTGCTCTTTCTTTGCGGTTGAGGTGAGCAGGCTCGATTGTCATTTGCTCGCCTTTCAACAATGAAGATACACCCTCTGCTTTTTGTTTGTTAGCCTCTTGGCAGAATTTGCAGTTGCAGTTGTTTACATAATCGGTGGGCTCGGTGTATGTAGTGATAACACCCTCGAAGTTGCGAAGAACTACGCGGCCGGGCGATTGTGAAACAACATATTGAGGCATAACGGGTGTCTTACCACCACCACCGGGAGCGTCAACCACAAATGTGGGAACAGCGTAGCCCGAAGTGTGACCTCTGAGACCTTCGATAATCTCAAGACCTTTAGATACGGGTGTTCTGAAGTGCTCGATACCCATTGACAAGTCGCATTGATAGATGTAGTAGGGACGTACTCTCATCTTTACCAACTCGTGCATGAGTTTCTTCATTGTGTTTACACAGTCATTTACGCCTCTCAACAACACTGTTTGGTTGCCCAAGGGAATACCGGCGTTGGCCAATCTTGCGCAAGCTTCGGTAGCCTCTTTTGTTACCTCTTGAGGGTGGTTGAAGTGTGTGTTCAACCAAACGGGGTGATATTTCTTGAGCATATTTACCAAGTTGTCGGTAATACGTTGAGGACATACCACAGGTGTTCTTGAGCCAATACGCACAATCTCAACGTGAGGTATTTGACGGAGACGAGAAATGATATATTCCAAACGCTCATCGCTTACCATCAATGCATCACCACCCGAGAGGAGTACGTCGCGTACTTGAGGTGTCTTTGCAATATACTCAATGGCGCGGTCGATGCGATCTACAGCACTCTCGGCATCCTTTTGTCCGGCAAAACGTCTTCTTGTACAGTGACGGCAGTACATAGAACACATATCGGTGATGAGCAACAAAACTCTATCGGGATAACGGTGTGTAAGACCGGGAACGGGCGAATCCTCGTCTTCGTGAAGAGGGTCGAGGAGGTCGGCGGGCGATTGGTATGTCTCTTTTGCTGTAGGTACAGCTTGCTTTCTTACGGGACAATCGGGATTGCTGGGATCAATCAAACTTATATAATAAGGTGTGATTGCCATTCTCAATGTTTGAAGAGTCTTTTTTACACCTTCTTCTTCTTCGGGAGTAAGTGTAACGTATTTCTTGAGATCTTCGAGTGTCTCAATTCTATTTTTTACTTGCCATTTCCAATCGTTCCATTGTTCATCGGTAACGTTGGGAAATAGTTCATAGCGTCTTGATTCTGTCATGACTATTCTTTGTTTTTGACAAATTTGTATTATTGCTATATGTTTTTAGTAATCAGTTGGTTGTGTGGATTGTTCCTAATGAGTGTTGTTTGTGCTAAACGGTAGTGTCAAGAAACTTAATAGCCGGCAGTGGATATTTCCCCTGCCGGTTCTTAAGATTATTGCCTATGGTTTATGTACATACTTTTCGGAACAGAAGTATTAAGCATACAACTCAGTGAATACTTTTCTCAACTCTTCGCACTCTCTCAACTCTTGGAGTGTAATCTCAGCGTGGCCTTTGGTGTAACCGTTACCCATAATCATAGTAACATCGCTACCTACGCCCTCAGCACCGAGAGCTGCTTTGGTAAAGCTTGTTGCCATTGAGAAGAAATATACAATACCTGTGTTTTTAGTACAGAGAATAGAAGTCATCTCTGTAGCTTCGATGTTCACGTTGTTGATAGTAATGTCGCACATCTCGCCTTTGGTGAGCTCTTCGATTTTGTTGAGTACGGCTACAGAATCGGTAGCATCGGCTGAGAATACTACGTCGCAGAAACCGAGTTTTTGCAAACGCTCAGTACTCTTTTGGCTGTGGCAAAGACCGATAACCTTACCTGTTACGCCGGCACGTTTTTTAGCCTCGTAGCAGCAGAGCATACCTGATTTACCACCGGCACCAATGATGAGAACTGTATCGCCGGGTTTAACAAGTTTAGCAGTTTGTGCGGGAGCACCGGCAACGTCGAGAGCTGACAAAGCGAGTTTTTCGGGAAGGTCGGCAGGTATTTTAGCGTAGATACCGCTCTCGAAGAGGATTGCTTTACCTTTGATGTCCACTTGGTCAACATCGGGACGTACTTCGAGAATCTCGTCAATGCGGAGAGGGGTAAGAGAGAGTGATACCAATGTAGCAATCTTATCACCAACTTTGAGGTCGATTTTGTCGGCGATAGCATCACCAATTTTCTCTACAGTACCGAGCAACATACCACCCGAACCGGTCCAAGGATTGCGGTGTTTACCTTGTGTCTCAACAATCCACATCATAGTCTCTTTGATCTTCTCAATGTCACCATCACATCTTCTTGAGATTTCGGTGAAAGAAGCCGAGTCGATATTGAGTGTTTGAACATCGATGAGAATCTCGTTGTCGTAGATTTCATCCATATTGTTGTCGAGCTTGTTAGCGGGTTGGGGAAGAACACCTTGGGGTTCGAGTACGCGGTGGATACCGTATTTGTTACCTTTTTTCATTGTTTTATTGTTGTTATGTTATTAATATTCCTTTATCTGTTTGATTATTTGTTGCGGGGAGGCAAAGACAAGATTTCGCGAGCTTCGGCCGATGTTGCTATTTCACGACCTAATTCTTTGGCAATTCTCACTACTTTGGCTACCAATTCGCCGTTTGATTTGGCAGGTACACCTTT
>JAFZDG010000135.1 GCA_017561285.1 Bacteroidaceae bacterium | reverse complement strand
TAAAGAGGTATTGTAAGTATCTCCTCTTCTCGCCCGACATTATATATTCCCAATTTAATGGCATTATTGACATGATAAACGCTTTTGTTTTTCAATACCGTTTTTAAGCTTTTTGTTTTGCCGGATTTCGCTTTAATCTCAAGTACAACACACTCGCCCTTGTAACGCACAAGGAAGTCCAATTCAAGACCACTATCCTTTTGGAAATAATATAATTTTTGTCCGCTTTTACATAGGAAATCGGCCATGAGATTTTCAAATATAGCACCTTTATATCCCAAAAGATTGCCTTTGAGAATATCTGCCTGAGCACCATAATCCAGCATAGCAATAAGGATACCTATATCTGTAGTGTATAACTTAAAGCAATCTTTAATAGAATTACCCTCAAGCGGCAACTCTGTAATCTGTGTATTATAGCATCTTCTCACCAATCCGGCATCTTCAAGCCATTGAATACTACCTATATATTGAGAAGAGCGACCGCCTTTTCTTACCATCGAATATTGGAATTTTTTATTCTCTTTGGCCAGTTGTTTGGGTATGGACTCAAAGCACTCACGTATTCTTGATTTGTCGGCGTTATCGGCATACTTAACCATATCTTCCTCATATTCGGCTATAAGATTACGTTGCACTCTGTATGTTAGCTCGATATTTCTTGTATCAAGAAATGTATTCACAACCTCAGGCAGACCACCTACTATGACATATCTGTACAGCAACTCCATCATTACATTGTGAATACCGTCAGGTACTACAGTCTCATTCTCAAAACAAGCTTTCACCGCATCAATAACCTTTTCATTGATGCCATTAGCCCACAGGAACTCCTCGAAATCCAAAGGATACATTTCAACCACTGTTTCGTACCCTACCGGAATAGAGTCTTGACCATTATCCTCTTTCTTTCCACTATTACAATATCCCCTGACACCTAAAAGCGAGCCTGTCGCAATAACATCAAAGCGTCCATCCATTTTGAAAGACTTTAATGCTGTTCTTGCCTCGCGACACTCCTGTATCTCATCAAGGATGATACAAGTTTTCCCTTTAATAAACCTACTATTGGGTATCAAGGCCGATAAATTAAGGATAATCGTATCGACATCTATATTACCTGTAAAGGCCGATTTTTTATCCGGTTCGAGTATAAAGTTCATATAAACCACACTATCGTAATTCTCTTTAGCGAATTTCTGAACAATATATGTCTTACCGCATTGTCTGATACCTTTTATCACAAGCGGTTTTTTAGATGTAGAGTTTTTCCACTCGACCAAGACTGACTCAATTTTTCTTTTAAGCATCGTTTCTATTATTTATCTACGGGCAAACTTACACTTTTTCCACCGAATAATCAAGAGTTGTTACACTTTTTCGACCGAATAATTGACAAGTGTGACATTTTTTATACCGAATAAATGTCGCTGCTATACACTTTTTCAAGTGAATGGTGTAAAAATGGTAGCCACATTGTTGTGAATGGCTTTTCTACTGAGCCGTATCAACTCCTATGCGGTGGGGTGTATAAGAAGAATGTGTGGAGACGATGTTTTATCTAAGTGACGGTTGTGGAAAGACCTATTCGTCGTCCTACTGCTTCGAAAACTTCCACATTTTCACATAAGGACAAAAGCGAAAAACACTTTCATTAATAAAATGTACACCTTAATCCGGTGAGGATTAAGATGCACAAATATAATGATTTTTTCGCAAACAACTAATGACACCCATTTTTTTGTGGGTATTGCACCTACAAAAATAGTAGCTATAAAATACTACCACCCCGGTGGCATACCAGGGTGGTAGTGTATGTATGGAATATATTGCTGTTTCTTACTTGGTGCGGCGAACCGAGCGTACGGGGGCGTTGTTACTGCTGCTCGATGACTTTTGAGCTTTGGGCTTCTTGGCTTTTTTCTCTTTGGCACCACTGCGCGATGAGCGAGACTCCGACTTGCTCTCTTTCTTTTCGCTCTTCTTTACCGAGCGTTTTTTATCGTCCGATGCAGCACTTTCGGCCTCGCCATTGCCTTCACCTTCGGCTTCGGCCTTAGCGGCTTCCATTGCAGCTTTCTCCTCGGGAGTGGGTACCCACAATTGTTTTTCGAACGATTGCAACGACTTCTCTATGCTATCTTGGGCGTGACGCATAAGCGAATCGGTAGGATATTGTTGCATAAGCGATTGATTACGCAAGTTGCGTGTTTTGTAGATGTCGCCATCGTACATCTGCATTTTGAAGTAATCGTCGTAGTTGTGTTGCAATACTTGGTTGGCATCGTTGGTAATGATGTATTGTTGTGCCAAATAGGGACGAACATCGTCATACTTGAGCCAGAACATAGGATAGCGCAAAGGCTCACCGCCAAAGTCACCGCTGCGATGCAAAACGGGGCATATAGCTTCTATCATTACATCGAACTTAGATGTACCGCGATTGAATGCCCATTTCTCGATGATGTAGTACGATAGTACCTCGTAGCAAGGTACATCGCTCTCATCGATGAGGAAGAGCGGATTTTTCTCGGTGCTGCCTTTTTGCTCGGTGTAGTATATTGAGAAGCGTTCGAGCATCTCGCGCACATTTATTTTGTATTTGTCGGTAAAGACTTCTCGTCCATCGAGGTACTCATAGGCAGTAACCTTGTTGTCGGCAAGAAGGCGCAACAATATGCGGAAAAGGTTTTGCAAGTCTTCGGTAGGATCCTCGGGATAATAGAGCGGTAGGTTGGCATCTTTGGTAAGGTCGAGTTGACGATATACCACGCGCATCCAAGGAATATCCTTGTCGGCCGACGAGTTCGACTCGTAGAGTCCTTTGGCTCGTACTGACAGGTTTATCTCATTATCGGTTTTCTTCGCAGCGGCATCCTTTTCGGCGCGGCGCACTACTTGTGCATTGGCACCGGCAAAGGTTAGCATAGCCATTGCTGCGGTAAGGATGGTAGCACGGAACATTTTCATAATATGTATGTTTTTATGCGTTTATCTATGTTTTATCAATTTACAATTACTTCTATGGGCGAGAGGTCGCGTGTAATGCCATCGGGACCTATGGCCTTGATGTTCGATATATAGAAGCGTTTTCCTCGGCTCAAACGATTGATTGCATCGTTCTGTCGTTTCGAGAAGTTTGCACCCTCTGATTTTTCGAGCAAGGCGTTACCCATTTGGTCGAATGTAACAAGCTCGAAGCTCAATACATTGAACGACACATTTACCAATCCATCGTCTATGGCTGCGCCCAAAGTCGTAACTCCACGCAACAATCCCTTTGAGAAGGGTTTTCCACCCTTGTAATGCAATTCCTGACCATTAGCATCTTTGTAGGGAATATAGGGAGTGGGGTCGGGTAGGCGGCGTACGCGGAAGGCTGTGGTAGCAACCGTTTGTGTGTGACCATCCATCGTTGCTGTTACGGTAATAACTGCATCCTCACCAACGGTGGCCGGCTTGGCTTCCCACAAATCGCCATTGCGAGTGAGTGTACCATTGGTCATAGTAGCTTGTACTGCATTGTTGGGGATGCCGGGAACCGAAATACTCACCGGGTTGACTATACCGGCATACATCACATTCATCATCGTAGCCGATACGGTGGCCGAAGGCTCTATAACGGTGTAGCTCGATGTGAAGTTGTGACGAGTCATCTCACCATTGCCATGAGGCACTTCCAAGTAACCGTTGTAATCATATACGCCGGTTGAGCCGCAGAATACCTCGTACAGACCGTTTTGGTCGAGGGGCAATTGGTTGCCATTGATATAGATGTTGGGCACTTGTGTGGTATCGATAGCCGCCAACACGATATTGGCACTATACTTACTACCTCGCATAATAACCTTCGAATTGGGTATGACAAATGCATCGAGTTTGTTTACACGCACATCGCTGGCATCTATATTTGTAATGAGCGTATTGAGGGCCATCTGCTCTACATAGAGCACGTCACTCTGCATCTTGGTGAGAATGGTTATAGCCGCAATAACCGGCATATTCTCAAAAAGAGTGGTTTCCCACGCAATGGGGTTGATTTGCTCGGCTCGAGAGTTGATGGTAGTTGACAGACACTCCTCAACGGTAGCCTTTTTGATAGAGTCGGGCATCAGGTCGCTCACATAGGTACGATAGCTACCGAGCGACTCACGCAAACGGCCTCCATGACGCATCGAAGGCGACAACATAACGTACGAAGCGGCCTCCAAGTCATCTTCGCTCTTGATGTTGTTTACATCGGCATCTTTACCATCGGCTTTCTGTACGATGATAAGTTTAAGAGAGTCTATATAGTTATACAATTGGGTTGTACGCTCTCGCAATTCGAGCGACTTGTTATACCACACACCACCCTTCTCGGGGTTTTGCTCGTTGAAATCGGCCAGTTGTTGATATAAGGCCTCATTACGAGCCGAAGCCGTAGCAGTGGTACGCCCCAAGCCCTCTTCTACTTGGCGAAAACCGTTGAGCACATCGCTCGACACGTTCAATGCCAACATAGCCGTCAAGACGATATACATAAGGTTTATCATCTTCTGACGAGGGGTGAGTTTTGAGCTATTTCCTGCCATAGGAGTTATGCGTTTTCTTCGGTTGTGGTTGAATTATTTTTTTCGGGCTCTTGTACAGCAGGTGCAGGTTGTGCTACCGATGCTGCCATAGGATGATACATATTGATGGTCATCGCTGTTATCATCTTCTCATATACCGAGTTGAGTTGTTGTATATATTGAGTCATCTTCTCGGTCTCACGACAGTAACGGTCGCTATCTCCCATAGCCGACTCATACATACGGCTTATATTCTTGATACCGGTATTTACACGATCTATATTTGATATTTTCCACACCTGCATCGTTTAGAATGTTCCAAAGATAATAGGTGGAATCATCACTGAAACTGTTTCCTATAGCAAGAATTTTTACAGATTTTGGTGCGTTTGTTTGGCGGTCTTGGCAGTTTTCGCAAACAAGCCCCATAAACCCTTCCTTTTGATAGGTATGCTCCTCGCATTTTTTGCTATTTGCACCG
>JAFZDG010000134.1 GCA_017561285.1 Bacteroidaceae bacterium | reverse complement strand
GAATTGCGCGACAAGGGCATCCAACAAGACCGTATGCGCTTCCGCCGCAACTTAGAGCGAATTGGCGAAATTATGGCCTATGAAATAAGTCGCACACTCAACTATAGTACACGTCAAATAACTACACCTCTTGGCGAAAAGGATTTGAATCTACCGGCCGACCCAGTAGTGTTAGCAACGATTTTGCGTGCCGGCTTAGGATTTCATCAAGGCTTTCTCTCATATTTCGATAAGGCCGAGAATGCTTTCATTTCGGCCTATCGTCAATATACCAATGAGACCGATTTCGACATACATGTAGAGTATATCGCATCTCCTACACTGGAGAATAAAGTGATGATTCTTGCCGACCCGATGCTTGCCACAGGCAAGTCGATGGAATTGTGCTACAACGCACTATGTGCATCGAAAGGCACCCCTGCTGTTACACACGTAGCTGCAGTTATTGCCAGCCGCCAAGCCATAGAATATGTCGAGAAGCACCTACCCGCCAATACTGTTATTTGGGTAGCAGACATAGACGACACACTCAATGCTCATGGCTACATTGTACCGGGATTGGGTGATGCCGGCGACTTGGCATTCGGCGAGAAATAACAATCAAATAGTCACCTAACAACAACCATTCCAACCGACACCGAGCGGTTGGAATAGTTTGTTATTTTTAGCAAATAACAACACATTTGTAAAAAAATATTATCTTCGCAACATCAAACCATTAGCAAACAAGAATATGAGCCAAAGCAAACCCATTCACATCAAAGAAGTATCGGGTAAAAGAGCCCTTACCAAGTTCGCAGTTTTTCCCATCGACACTCTTTATAAAGACCATCCCTATTATGTTCCCAGTCTCATCTCCGACATAACAGGCACCTTCGATCCGAAAGAGAACCCGGCATATGAATTTTGCGAAAGCATATGCTATATGGCCTATCGCGATGGAAAACCCGTAGGTCGCATCGCCGGTATAATCAACCACCGACTCAATGAGCGCACAGGTAAAAAAGAGGCTCGCTTTGGATTTGTTGATTTTATAGACGACAAAGATGTTAGTTCAACTCTTTTCAAATTTGTTGAAGATTGGGCACGCAGCAAAGGTATGACTTCGATGCATGGCCCATTGGGCTTCTCCGATATGGACCCCGAAGGTCTCCTTGTAGAAGGTTTTGACCAAATGGGTACATCGGTAACTATCTATAACTACCCCTATTATGTCAATCATATCGAAGAGTTGGGTTACGAAAAAGACACCGACTGGGTAGAGTTCAAGATACAAATACCCAAAGAGGTTCCCGAGAAACACCAACGCATTACAGAGATTGTAAAACGCAAATACAACTTGCGTGTAATCAAATATACCGATGCCAACAAGCTCATCAAAGACTATGGTCAAAAGATCTTTGAGCTTATCAACATTGCCTACGACCAACTCTATGGTTACTGTCCCCTCTCACAACGTCAAATAGACTACTACATCAAGATGTACATTCCGATGATACGCCTCGAGAATGTACCTCTCATCGTAGATGGAAATGATGAGCTGATAGGTGTAGGTATCACATTGCCCTCGTTGGTTAAAGCCTTGCGCAAGTCACGCGGACGTATGTTCCCCTTCGGTTTCATCCACCTGCTCAAGGCCCTCAAGTGTCACAACGATGTAGTAGAGATGCTGCTTGTAGCCGTACACCCCGACTACCAAAGCAAGGGTGTAAATGCTCTTCTCTTTGCCGACCTTATCCCCATTTTCAACCAAAACGGATATACTTATGCCGAGAGTAATCCCGAACTTGAAGACAACAATAAGGTACAAGCACAATGGCAATACTTCGAGCGTGAGCAACACCGCCGTCGTCGTGCTTACAGCAAGAAATTGTAATACAGAATATAATCAAACATCACACATCAGAGTTTATGCAAATAAATCTTGATTTTCTCAAAAAAGGCCTCGACTTCCAGCCGTCGCTATTTGCTATGCTGCGCGACTACAACCGTCAGCGCTTTATGAAAGACCTTATGGCCGGTATTATCGTAGGTATCGTAGCACTACCTTTGGCCATCGCATTTGGTATTGCATCGGGCGTAAGCCCCGAGAAAGGTCTTATTACTGCCATCATTGGCGGTTTTATAGTATCGTTCTTAGGTGGTAACAGTGTGCAAATCGGTGGTCCCACCGGAGCATTTATTGTTATCGTTTATGGTATCATCGAAACATACGGACTCGAAGGTCTTGCTATTGCAACGTTTTTGGCAGGTGTTATGTTAGTACTTATGGGCGTATTCAAGTTGGGTACTATCATCAAGTTTATCCCCTATCCCATTGTCGTAGGTTTTACAAGTGGTATTGCACTCACCATCTTTGCCACACAGGTCAAAGACCTCTTTGGTCTTACAATGGATAGTGTACCGGCCGACTTTGTATCGAAATGGATAGCCTACTTTGGAGCATTTGACACCATCAACTGGGTATCGACTGCAGTAGGTATAGGAAGCGTAGTGCTCATAGCTCTATCGCCCCGCATTTCAAAGAAAATACCCGGCTCGCTATTGGCTATTATCGTTATGACACTCTTGGTATATTTGTGTCGTGAGGTATTCCATCTCGAGGCATTTGCCAACGTAGAGACAATTGGTAATCGCTTTGAGATAAATGCTTCGATACCCGCACCACAAGGTCTTACCATCAATATGGAGTCAATATCGGCCTTGATGTCACCGGCCTTTACCATTGCAATGTTGGGAGCCATCGAATCGCTTCTCTCGGCTACAGTTGCCGATGGTGTTACCGGCGACCGTACCAACAACAACACCGAGCTTATAGCACAAGGTGCTGCCAACTTGGTAGTTCCTTTCTTTGGTGGTATTCCCGTAACAGGTGCTATTGCTCGTACAATGACCAACATTAATAACGGTGGTCGCACACCCGTTGCCGGTATCATACATGCTATCGTATTGTTACTCATCCTTCTCTTCCTTGCTCCTCTCACCAAGCATATTCCTATGGCTTGCTTGGCAGGTGTATTGGTAATGGTTTCATACAACATGTTTGGTGTACGCACCGTTAAGAGTATGTTCAAAAATCCCAAAAGCGACATTTCGGTACTTATACTCACCTTCTTACTCACCGTACTTTTCAACCTCACTATCGCTATCGAGATAGGCCTTCTCTTGGCCATTGTACTCTTCTTGCGTCGTGTATCGGAGAGTGTTGATATATCGGTTGCTCGCGACCACCTCGACATTGCACAAGGTACCGAGACTGCCGTTCATGAAGAGTTGGATATACCCCACGAAGTAGAGGTGTACGAAATCAACGGTCCGTTCTTCTTTGGTGTTGCAACCAAATTTGATGAGATGATGGTAAATATCAAAGACAAACCCCAAGTACGCATCATACGTATGCGCCGCGTTCCGTTTGTCGATTCTACAGGTTTGCACAACCTCGAAAATCTTATCAACGCATCACGCAAAGAGGGTATTGATGTTATATTGTCGGGTGTAAATCCCAAAGTACACACCACCCTTATCAATGCCGGTATCGACAAGGTGATAGGCGAAGATCACATCTTTGACCATATCAACAAGGCTCTCGATAAGGCTCGCGCTATGATTAAATAATTATAGATACATACAAACCAACAACGAGACTATACTGCACAATAAGGCGGTATAGTCTCGTTACTTTATATAGTACCAATGGGGCTAAAAATTGTATTGTATCATTGTATTGATGCGATGCGCATTGCCCGACACATTATCATAGTTGTGACGATTGCCATATAGATACTCTATACCCAATTGACAATTGGCAAAAGGCGAGTAAAAAATATTGGCAACAACATACTGACCATAGTGATAGGCCGATGATGAGAGTGTGGGCTTATCGAAAAGACGACATTGACTGTATCCTGCCGACATAAAAAGACCGGGACGTATTGTATATTGCACACCACCCACTACACCGAGGGCATAAGGAGCTTCCATTGTTCCATTGCGCTCACCGGGTATAAGGTCATAACCATAACCACCCAAGTCATTGAGATAGTCGGCATATCCTCGACCATAAGCACCTTGAAAATATAGAGTAATGTGAGGAGAAGCCTCGATAACACCGGTCAACTGTGTAGCCCAACAAAAGGCAAATCGATTCTCATCGGCTACGAGATTACGATACGACAACATTCGCAACAAGTTGGACCATCGTATATGACTCTTACCCCCATTCCACTTATATTGTACATATGATGGCATATCGGGTACTCGTTGCGAAATGGCACTGTTATGTAGTTGACTTGTGGTATAAGTGGCCGAAGGTGCCTCTACAGCCATTGCCATCTCCCAGTTGTCGCCCAAAGGCTGTATATATTGCAACATCGTATTCATTGTGATGACATTGCCCGACGGGCCTTGAAAATCGATGGTTGGCGGCACAGCAGCCACATCGCAAAATGTACTCCAAGAACGTCCGGCTCTGAAACGCCACAACTGCACATAGGCTTGCCGCAAGCGCATACCGTAATAGCCCGGCGATGAACCTCTAAAATCGCTCTCGATATATACCGAGAACTCCCCTACGACGTTGTTGCGTCCTACCAATTTAAAAAACAGACGCGAAGTAGAGGCATCCAGTTGCAATTGACTGCGCATATCGGGCTGCGATGGAGTCGGTATAGCAGCCGTAACAAAATCGAGAGCATTGGCAACACCTCCCATATCAACCGATAACGTACCTTTTACATATCCACCTATACCCAAAGCTACGCGCCCCTTGCGATCGAGAAACAAAAAACGAGGAGCCCGGGGATCCTGAAAATGTCGGCCGTTGGCTTCATACATCGCCTTTATTACATCGTTTGTATTATTGCCCACATGATGATGCTCGGTACTAACTACCACTGCCGATTGGTGGTGTATCGTATCTCGATGCACCACTTGAGCTATACCAGCCACGCCTGCAGCTGCAATAAGTATAGCCAATAGAAATAGTCTTTTCATACTTAATAATTTGAATGATTTAATGCCAAAACAAAACAACATAATGTAAAGTTTACAATAAACCATCGCACACAACCGGATGTTATAAAGGGAGAACTATAGAATACAATACTATGGCAAATATTGGAAAAACCACAAAGCTGAGTGTGACAACACTCGCTATTATGAACGTAACGGCAGTAGTTTCGTTACGCGGACTGGCAGCCGAGGCCGAATATGGCATAAGCTCGGCATTTTATTATCTTTTTGCAGCATTGGTATTCCTTATTCCAACAGCTCTTGTTGCGGCAGAGTTGGCTGCTATGTTTTCAAACAAACAAGGCGGAGTATTTCGCTGGGTAGGTGAAGCCTTTGGCAAGCGAATGGGTTTCTTGGCCATATGGCTGCAATGGGTAGAGAGTACCATTTGGTATCCTACGGTACTTACGTTTGGAGCTGTTTCATTGGCTTTTATAGGTATGGACAGCAGCTACGATATGACATTGGCATCCAACCGTATCTATACCCTGGCAGTAGTACTTATTATCTACTGGTTGGCTACATTTATCTCACTCAAAGGTATGTCGTGGGTAGGACGTGTATCGAAAATTGGTGGCTTGGTGGGTACTATTATCCCGGCCGGATTGTTGGTGATACTGGCCATTATATACCTGGCAACAGGTGGTAAATCGCAGATGGACTTTGGAGGTAGTTTCTTCCCCGACTTGAGTAACTTCAACAACCTTGTATTGGCAGCCGGTATCTTCCTATTCTATGCCGGTATGGAGATGGGCGGTATTCACGTACAAGAGGTTGACAACCCCTCGCGCAACTACCCCAAAGCCGTATTTATAGGCTCACTCATTACGGTACTTATTTTTGTATTAGGAACGTTCTCGCTGGGTATTATCATCCCCAAGAGTGAAATAAACCTCACACAGAGTCTATTGGTGGGATTTGATCGCTATCTGGCATACGTCAAGGCCTCGTGGTTCTCTCCGGTCATTGCCGTAGCATTGGCTTTTGGTGTATTGGCCGGAGTACTCACTTGGGTAGCGGGCCCCTCTAAAGGTATCTTTGCCGTAGGACGCGCCGGATATCTGCCGCCCTTCTTCCAGAAGACCAATAGCCGAGGTGTACAGCGTAACATTCTACTCATACAAGGCTGTATCGTTACTCTCTTGGGATTACTCTTTGTCGTTATGCCCTCGGTACAAAGTTTCTACCAAATCCTTTCGCAACTCACTGTTCTGCTCTACCTCATTATGTACTTGATGATGTTTGCAGCAGCCATCTATCTGCGCTACAATATGAAAAAGGCTCAACGCCCCTTCCGCATAGGTAACAATGGCAACTGGCTTATGTGGTTTGTGGCCGGACTGGGATTTCTCGGTTCTCTCTTGGCATTTGTACTCAGCTTTATTCCACCCGGGCAGATAGCTGTAGGTAGCAAAACAGTATGGTATGCCGTATTGGTGATAGGTTGTATTGTTGTAGTAGCCGCACCACTCATCATCTACGCCATGCGCAAGCCCGAATGGCGCGATCCTTCGGCAACGTTCGAGCCTTTCCATTGGGAAGAAACCCCTGCAACAGAGAATAAAAAGTGATAAGGCACTACTATAAGAAAGCAATATAAATTAAGAAAGCCTATTGCCGGAAGTAAATAAAATTATTTCTATACCTATAATAGTCCGTTGTGGTTAGGAACTACAGCGGATTATTTTTTGTGAATGGATAAAAATTGTAGATTTTATTTGCATAATAAAATTTTCTTCATACTTTTGTATTAACAAAATTGTTAAACAATATTGTTTAATAGTAAAACGATGGATAATAAAGAGAAACAAAACAAAGAGTGTCAAATACTTATCGCTGCCGAGCAGGAGTTTTTGACAAAGGGCTACGATGGGGCACGTACGACCTCGATAGCAAAAGCTGCAGGAGTTACACATGCCATGCTGCACTACTACTTCCGCACCAAAGAGCAACTATTCGAACGCATCGTTGATGAAAAGTTTGCCACGATGTCGCACTCAATGTTCGCAATTATGGGCGACCCATCGCTACCGATTGTTGAGCGTATCAAGGGTGGTATCTCTGCCCATTTTGACTTTGTTGCCGAAAACCCTCTCTTACCCCGCTTTATAATTAACGAAATCGTTACCAGACCCGAACACTACGAGGTATTATATAAGCGCATATCCTTGATTATTGAGACGATTTTTCATGATTTACAATTCGAAGTAAATCGAGCCGCCGAGCGTGGTGAAATGGAAAGGGTCGACGTAAAGATGATACTCATCAGCATCATGTCGATGAACATCTTTACCTTCCTCGCATATCCGTTTATGGAACCCCTGATGGGCGAGTTGATGGCCGACCGCGACAAATTCTTGGCAGCACGTAAGGCTGAAAACATTGAAACCATTATGAAACGAATCAAAAAGCAATAAGTTATGAAACAGACTTTACTTACACTGCTCGTCGCTGTGTGTGTAACAAGTACAGGTGCGCAATCGCTGGACGAATGTCGTCGTCTTGCACAAGAGCACTACCCCGAAATAAGGCAATACGACCTTATTTCACAGACCGAGCAGTACAACCTTTCAAATGCATCGCGAGCGTGGATACCTCAAGTGATGCTCTCGGGACAGGCTACCTATCAATCGGCAACTCCCACCTACCCCGAAGTACTCAGTTCGATATTGCAAGCCAACGGTCTTGAAATGGTAGGTATACGCAAAGACCAATATAAAGTAGCCATCGATGTGACTCAAAACATTTGGGATGGAGGTGTGTCAAAAGCCAATCGTGCCATTGCCGATGCTGAAGCCTCAGAACAACGTAGTCGCGTGGATGTCTCGTTATACGACCTACAAGCACGAGTAGACAATATATACTTTGGTATCTTACTTCTTGATGAACGCCATGCACAAACCCAAGCATTCATAGAAGTATTAGAGAGTAATCTCGCACGCATGCGTACATATTATAATAATGGCATTGCAATGCAAGCCGACGTCGATGCTATTGAGGCAGAACTCCTATCGGCACGTCAAACACTCGGACAAGTTGAGTCATCGCGTACAAGCTATCGCCATATATTGGAGGTATTTATCGGACAGCAACTTACATCGGAAGTGTTGGAGCGACCCACTATGCCGGAGGTAACTTCACGCATTTCAGCACGGCCGGAGTTAACATTGTTCGAGGCACAAGAGAACAAGCTGGAAGCACAACGCAGGGCTATAAACGCCTCTGTCATGCCCCGCTTCACAGCTTTTGCTCAGGGGTATTATGGCTATCCGGGCATGGACATGTTTAAGAGTATGGTATCGTCAGATTGGTCGTTAAATGCTATCGTAGGTGTGCGCATGGCATGGAACATTAGCGCCTTTTATACGCAGAAAAACAATCTCGAAAAACTCAACATTGCCAAGCAACAGATTGCCGTGCAACGCGATGTATTTCTCTTTAATACACAGATGCAGACAACACAAGACGATGGCGAAATAGCCCGACTGCAGAAGGCTGTCGAAGACGATGTACGCATTGTCGAATTGCGTCGCAGGGTACGTGTGGCAGCCGAGTCGCAACTGGAAAACGGAGTGATTGATGCAACCGACCTGTTGCGTAAAATTACCGACGAGACCAATGCCATACTTGCTCGCAGCACCCACGAAATAGAACTTTTACAAGCTACATACAGACTAAAAACAACTCTAAATCAATAAGATATGAAACGAATGGTATATATCTGCGCTACGATACTCGCTGTATCATGTGGCACAAAAACTGAGTTCGATGCACAAGGTACATTTGAGGCTACCGAGGTAGTCGTGTCGGCTGAAGCGAACGGAAAAATTCTCAATTTTGACATTGAAGAGGGTATGACAATCGAGGCAAATAAGACAATAGGCACTATTGACAGCCTGCAACTCTATCTGCAACGTAAACAGCTCACTGCCCAACAATCGGCACTCCTTGGTTCGCGACCCGACATAAAAAAGCAAGTGGCTTCGTTACGCGAACAGATTGCCAAGCAAAAGAGCGAACTGAAACGTGTTGAAAATATGCTTCGTGATGGTGCTGCAACACAAAAGCAGTATGACGACATCAATGCTCATGTCAAGGTGTTGGAAAGTCAACTCGAAGCCACACTATCGACACTCGACAAAAACACTACAACTATCAACAACAACTCAACGGCGATGGAGGCTCAAATCGCCGCACTCAACGACCGTATATCAAAGTGTCGTATCACCTCTCCCGTAGATGGTACAGTGCTGGTGAAATATGCCCAAGCGGGAGAACTTGCAAGCATGGGCAAACCTCTGATGAAGATTGCCGACCTCGACAACATCTACCTTCGTGCATACTTCACTTCCGACCAACTTGCCCATATTAAATTGGGGGATACAGTTAAGGTTATTGCCGATTTTGGTGGTGAAGAGCGATATGACTATGAGGGCCGTATTGCATGGATCTCGTCAGAGAGTGAGTTTACTCCCAAGACCATCCAAACAAAGGACTCGCGTGCCAATCTGGTATATGCCGTAAAGATTGCAGTAAAGAATGATGGCCGATTAAAGATTGGCTTAGCCGGTGAAGTAGTGTTGTAACATGAGTGCTATTGAAGTACATAATCTATCGAAAAGCTACGGTAAGGTACAGGCCCTCGACAGCGTATCGTTCTCGGTCGAGCGAGGTGAATTGTTCGGCCTTATCGGGCCGGATGGAGCGGGCAAGACCACGCTGTTTCGTCTACTGACAACCCTTCTTAACCCCGATTCGGGTAGTGCAGAGGTGAATGGCTGCGATACAGCAAAAGATTATCTTGCCATACGCTCGCGTGTGGGTTATATGCCCGGACGCTTCTCGCTCTACCCCGACCTGTCGGTAGAGGAGAATTTACAGTTCTTTGCCGCCCTATTTGGTGTAACCATTGAGGATTCATACGATCTTATTGCACCTATATACAAGCAAATAGAGCCATTCCGCACACGCCGCGCCGGGAAGTTATCGGGTGGTATGAAACAGAAACTTGCACTCTCTTGTGCACTTATTCATCGCCCCAATGTACTGTTTCTTGATGAGCCGACAACGGGTGTCGATGCGGTATCGCGCAGTGAGTTATGGGACATGTTGTCGGAGTTGAAAGAGCGTGGTATAACCATTCTCGTCTCTACTCCATATATGGATGAAGCATCGCGTTGCGACCGCATTGCTCTCTGCAACGAAGGACGCATCCTGAAAATCGATACCCCCGAGGGTATTGTGCGCGGATTTGATAAACAACTATATGGTATCAGCGCCAAGAATATGTTTGCTCTACTCGAAAAGGCCCGCACAGCCGATGGCGTTGAGGATTGCTATCCCTTTGGTGAAAAGCACCATTTGGTTGCGCGTGAAGAGTTTGACGAGGCAAAATTCGTGGCTCAACTTGGCGACATAGAGGGGTTGCAGATTATACGCACTGCACCTACAATTGAGGATATGTTTATAAAACTGATGAAACGATGAACGATATAGTTATATCGGTACGCGAACTGAGCAAGCGTTTCGGCAACTTTACGGCTGTCGATCGTATCTCTTTCGATGTTTATCGAGGCGAAATATTTGGCTTCATGGGAGCAAACGGAGCGGGTAAAACGACCGCTATGCGTATGCTGTGCGGACTGAGTTATCCCACATCGGGCAAAGGTTCGGTAGCCGGCTACGATATAATGCACGAGGGAGAGCAGATAAAACGTCACATCGGATACATGAGTCAGCGTTTTTCGCTCTATAACGACCTGACCGTATGGGAAAATATGCGCCTGTTTGCGGGTATTTACGGACTGAACAAGAGCCAAACCGAGCAACGAGCAACCGAACTGCTCGAACGCCTGAATTTTTCATCGGAATGCAATACATTGGTAGGCTCGTTGCCATTAGGTTGGAAACAAAAACTATCATTTGCCATCGCTACGATACATCGCCCTGAAGTAGTTTTTCTGGACGAACCTACAGGAGGAGTCGACCCCATTACGCGTCGTCAATTTTGGGAGATGATATACGAAGCCGCCGAAAGTGGCACAACAATATTTGTAACCACTCACTATATGGACGAGGCGGAATATTGCACAAGAGTATCGATAATGGTAGATGGTAAGGTACAAGCACTTGACACCCCTACCCGCCTTAAACAACAATTTGCCGCAGAGTCTATGGACGAAGTATTTCGCATACTGGCTCGTGGCGCACAGAGAGGAGAATAACCGGGATGAAACAGAACTTTGCATCATTCGTCAAAAAAGAGTCGTTGCATATACTCCGCGATACACGCACAATGCTTATTGTGATGCTTATCCCCGTAGTGCTTATGGTGCTATTTGGGTTTGCCATATCAACCGAGGTAAACAATGTCAATGTGGCTGTCGTTGCACCCAATCGCACCGACGGTATACGTGACGCTGTTGAGCGACTATCACAAAACGAATACTTTACTTTCAAGGGCTATATTACGCCCGACGATATTGACCCCTACCTTCGTTCGGGCAAAGCAAGTGCTGTTGTAGTCTTTGCATCGGATTACGACAGAGGCGTTACTCAAGCAGCAACAGGAGTTCCAACAAAGCCTGTTATCCAACTTATTGCAGACGCCTCGAATGTCAATACCGCCGGCTCATCTACGGCGTATCTGCAAAGTATATTACTTGGTGCAGCCTCACAACAAGCGATGTTCGAGACTCGCATGTTATTCAATCCGCAGATGCGATCGGCCTATAACTTTGTGCCGGGTATTATGGGACTTATCTTTATTCTTGTATGCGCAATGATGACATCGGTGTCAATAGTGCGCGAAAAGGAGGTGGGTACTATGGAGGTTCTACTTGTATCGCCGGTACGTCCGGTGAAGATTATTTTTGCCAAGATGATACCATATTTTGCTATCTCATGTGTGGTACTTGTAACAATATTGCTCCTTGCACGTTATCTGCTCGAGGTGCCTATGTCGGGCGGTGTTGGGGGTATTTTTACAATATCATTGCTCTACTTAATCTTGTCGCTTTCACTCGGATTGCTCGTATCAACCATTGCACAGACACAAGTAGTAGCCCTGCTTATATCGGCAGTAGTCATGATGATGCCTATACTTATGCTATCGGGCATGCTATTCCCTATAGAGAACCTACCCAAGTTCTTCCAAGTGATATCGAATATCGTACCGGCACGTTGGTATATCGATGCTGTGCGTAAGATGATGATTCAGGGATTACCAATTGTAGCCGTGTGGAAAAACTGTGCTATTTTGCTTGGTATGACCATCGCACTACTCGGCGTGTCACTCAAAAAGTTTAACGACAAATTGGAATAAGACTATGCGTACATTTATAGTACTGTTACAAAAGGAGTTCTTGCAGATTCGACGCAACTCGTTTCTCCCTCGGCTCATCATTGCCTTCCCCATATTGATAATGCTGATTATGCCACTTATCATGACAATGGATGTACGCAATGTCAATGTTGCCGTTGTTGACCTCGACCGATCAACCACCTCACAACGTATTGCATCGCATATCGAAGCCTCGGAATACCTCAGACTCACACACTCCACGACCGAATATCCCCTCGCAATGGATGCCTTGGAGCAGGGGTTGGTAGATGTTATTGTGCAAATCCCGGACCATTTCGAGCGTGACTTAATGGTGTCTACTCCCGAACGTATCAGTATTACAGCTAATGCCGTAAATGCTACAAAAGGTGGCATAGGTATGCAATATATTGTGCAGACCATCGCTCGGACACTCGCAGAACTGCGTGGAGAAAAGAGCCCCACAAAATTGTCGGAGTTGGTTACTATCGAAAACCGTTATAACCCGACACTCAATTACCGCCATTACATGATACCGGCTCTGATGATTATACTCTTTATCCTTATATGTGGATTCTTGCCTGCACTTAGTATAGTAGGTGAAAAAGAGTGTGGTTCGATTGAGCAGATTAATGTAACACCTGTTTCGCGACTCACATTCACCCTCTCGAAACTTGTGCCATACTGGATTATTGGACTATTTGTCCTGACAATTGCCATGCTTGTGGCACGTCTGGCTTATGGTCTCAGTCCTGTAGGCTCTGTTGGAGCCATATACCTTGGTGCTGCCCTTTTTATCCTCACGATATCGGGATTCAGCCTTACTATCGCCAACTTTTCGGAGACCATGCAACAGACAATGTTTGTAATGTTCTTCTTTATTATGATTTTCATGTTGATGAGCGGGCTACTCACCCCCGTAGATTCTATGCCCGAATGGGCTCAGAAGTTTACAACAATTCTGCCACCAAGATACTATATAGAGATATTGCGCTCGGTATACTTGAAGGGTACTACTATTGCTGAGCTATGGCCCAACTTTGTCGCACTCGGTATTTTTGCCCTTTGTTTCAATACCCTTGCTGCACTAACATATAAGAAGCAGGCATAAGAATACTCCTTATATACACGAAAAGAGCCGCAACTCCCAATCGGAGGGCGGCTCTTGCTGTTATATATAGTAATATCTATTACATATATTTAGAGAGATCGGTCTTAGTCATATCGCCCGACTCGAGGAACTCTGTGTGGAATGCAAATGCAGCCTTGAGAGTGTGAGGAGTGTGACCACCTCTCGACATCTTGAGGTAATCCCAAAGAAGCTCGCGATACATGGGGTGAGCACAATTTTCGATGATAGCCTCAGCACGTTGACGAGGCGACTTGGCACGAAGGTCGGCAACACCATGCTCGGTAGCAATTACCATTACCGAGTGCTCGCTGTGGTCTTGGTGCGATACCATAGGAACGATAGAGCTAATCTTACCACCTTTAGCTACCGAAGGACAAGCGAAGATTGAGAGGTAGGCATTGCGAGTAAAGTCGGCCGAACCGCCCAAACCGTTCATCATCTTGGTACCGGTCACGTGAGTAGAGTTCACGTTACCGAAGATGTCGGCTTCGAGAGCTGTATTCATAGTAATCAAACCGAGACGGCGTACAATCTCGGGGTGGTTGGTGATTTCGCTCGGACGCAAGATAACTCTATCTTTGAAGTAGTAGATGTTATCCATGATGCGAGACAACATATCGTCGCTCACTGTCATACCGCATGTGCTGGCAAATGTACATTTACCTTGGAACATCAACTCCATAGCCGAGTCTTGTACCACCTCGGTGTACATTTGGAATTGGGGAATATCGGGGTTAAGGCCCATTTGGCCCAATACGGCATTGGCAATGTTACCTACACCCGATTGTACGGGGAGGAACTCTTTGGGGAGAAGACCGCTCTTAAGCTGTCCGGCGAGGAAGTTACATACGTTCTCACCAATCTTAGATGTAATAGCATCAACGGGAGAGAAGGGCTTAACGCCATCTGTCAAGTCGGTCTCTACGATACCGATAATCTTCTTGGGATCAACTTTGATAACGGGCGAACCAATGCGGTCGCTGGGCTTATAAATAGGAATTTCGCGACGATAAGGAGGATCGAGCGGAGTATAAATATCGTGCATACCACGCATTCTGTCGCTCTCGTGGTGGTTGCGCTCAATAATAAGTTTGTCGCAAAGTTCACATACGGTAGGAGCCATACCTACACCTGCGCCCAAAAGGATTTCGCCATCTTCCGACACATCGGCAGCTTCGATAATACCAACGTGCATCTTGCCCATATAACCATAACGGAGATATTGCGAGAGATGAGAGAGGTGCAAGTCATAATAAGGCATTTCGCCACTATTGATGAGGTTGCGCGAATCGGGGTGCGATTGATAGGGAGTACGTGTCTTAATAGCATTCACGCGGCTCAACTCGCCATCAATATAATCGTTGGTTGAAGCACCGGTGTACAATCCGATTTTAAAGGGTCGTCCGGCGTCATGCTCTGCTTTGGCTCTTTTGGCCAAGGCAATAGTTGTAGCTTTAGGAGTACCGGCAGCGGTAAAGCCACCAAAGCCTACGTTATCATCATGGTTGATGTACGAGGCAGCTTCTTCTGCAGTAAGAATTCTGTATGCCATAGTGCTTTATAAATAGATTGAGATTATGTTTTTAGTATTTTCTATTCAATATTTCGCTTGCAATAACTGCTTGTCGCCAATCGACATTTTCTATTGCAAAGGTAACGTTTCTCTCTTCATCGGTAATTATTTCGCTATCCGAAATTTCATTTTGAGTAAGATCGCTCTCAAAAGTCACCCTCACAGCCTCCTCTGCAGGCTCAGGGGCCGGCTCCTCTATCACAATCTCTTCTTCGGGTGTTGTTTCCTGAACGATAACACTCTCAAGAGGTACCTGCTCGCGCAAGGCTTTGAATATATCATCGAGCGAAACCAATACATCGGGGGTAGAATAATCTGTTTCTTTCGCAGGTGTTGTTTCGGGCACAACCTCCATAGGCACAGGTTCTACACCTCTACCCGATGATTGCTGTACTTTTCGTTGTTTTGCTTCTTCGGCCTTTTTTTTCGTTTTTTGCGATACTGTACTACTCAAAATACCAATGGCAGACAAAACAATATAGAAAATTATATCCGAAAAATCCATCTTTATTCGTATTTTTGCGCTCAAATATACGAGTTTATTGAGAGAAAAACAAATACTGAAAGGTTTAAATACAAAGAAAGGGTGGTTTCTCAACCTCCCTTATCAAAATTAACCTAAACCTTAACTATGAAAAAAAATATGCATTGTTGATGCAAAATAAAAGAAAATCTTTTAAACAAGCAACAATTCGCCATATTTTTCAGATACAAAAGTTTAAATTATTATTTTCTCATAGACCGGAAACTGATAATATTGGTGTATATACAAACAGAAAAACGATAAATAAACGACAAAAAGATATGAGTGAAAAAAAACTATTTATAGAGACATACGGCTGCCAAATGAACGTTGCCGATAGTGAAGTTGTAGCATCGATTATGGAGATGCAAGGCTACCACTTGTGCGATACACTTGAAGAAGCCGATGCCGTGTTTGTCAACACTTGCTCGATACGCGACAATGCCGAGCAGAAAATTGTATCGCGACTGGCATTTTTCCGTTCGCTCAAACGCAAGAAGCCACACCTTATTGTTGGCGTATTGGGCTGTATGGCCGAACGCGTACGCGAGGAATTGGTCAAAGAGCATGGTGTTGATTTGGTAGCCGGTCCCGATGCTTACCTCGATCTTCCGGCTCTCATTTCGGCCGTTGAGCAGGGCGAGTCGGCTGTCAATGTTGAGCTATCTACAACCGAGACCTACCGCGATATTGTTCCGGCTCGTATGGGCAACAGCCGCGTCTCGGGTTACATATCTATTATGCGTGGTTGCAACAACTTCTGTTCATACTGTATTGTACCCTACACTCGTGGTCGTGAGCGCAGTCGCGAACCAGAAAGCATCTTGCGCGAATTGGCCGACCTCAAAGCTCGTGGATTCAAAGAGGCAATCTTGCTCGGACAGAATGTCAATTCATACAACTACATTGCCGAAGATGGCTCTCGCATAGACTTCCCCGCCCTACTGCGTATGGTGGCTGAGGCTGCCGGAGAAGGTATGCGCGTGCGTTTTACAACATCACATCCCAAAGATATGAGCGATGAGATTTTGGAAGCTATTGCGTCACATCCCTCTTTGTGCCTCCACATACACCTACCCGTACAATCGGGCAACAACCGCATCTTGCAGTTGATGAATCGCAAATATACGCGCGAGTGGTATCTTGATCGTGTTGCTGCCATTCGCCGCATTATACCCGATTGTGGTATTTCGAGCGACCTTTTCTGCGGTTTCCACTCGGAGAGCGAAGAGGACTTTGAAGACACATTGAGTCTGATGCGCGAGGTGGGATACGACTCATCATTCTTATTTAAGTACTCTGAGCGACCGGGTACTTTTGCATCAAAACACCTACCCGATGACATCGATGAGGAGGTAAAAATAGCTCGTTTGCAACGTATGATCGACTTGCAAAACGAGTTGTCGCTCGAGAGCAACCGCAACGATATAGGTAAGACCTTTGAGGTTCTTGTAGAGGGATTCTCAAAACGCTCACGCGAACAATTGTTTGGCCGCACTCAACAAAACAAGGTTGTGGTATTCCCTCGAGGAAACCACCATGTGGGTGACTTTGTAAAAGTAAAAATCTACGATGCATCATCGGCCACTCTCTTGGGCGAGGAGGTAGAGTAAAATGAACAAAAACACGTCTGACACCACACGTCCAAGACTTTGGACTCCGAGTTTTTGTGCCGTAGCAGCAGGAAACTTCCTGCTGTTCTTCTCCTTCTACCTACTGCTACCCATTCTACCTATGTACGTGAGCGAGACTTTTGGTGCCGATAAGAGCCTTACCGGTATGGTATTGGCATCGTACACCATCATGGCCTTACTCGTGCGACCGGTGAGCGGATATATGGTCGACACCTTCCCTCGCAAGAAGCTGTTGCTCATATGCTACGCTATTTTTATGCTCTTCTTCTGCGGCTATCTACTGGCCGGCACACTGCTTTTGTTTACCCTTATCCGAGCCACTCATGGTGCAGCTTTCGGATTGGTTACGGTATCAAACAGTACTATGGCCATAGATATTATGCCGGCCGAGCGACGTGGTGAAGGCATTGGTTTCTATGGCGTTAGCAACAATCTGGCAATGGCATTCGGGCCATCCATATCGCTCTATTTCTACGAGACACTGCACGAGTTTACCCCCATCTTTATGATATCGGTAGTTACCTCTTTTTTAGGACTCTGCTGTGTATCGGCCATTAAAGCTCCCAACAAAACCATCGAGCAGCCCAAACAAGCCATATCGCTCGACCGCTTTATATTGGTAAAAGGTCTGCCCGAGATGCTTCCGGTTATACTGTTCTCTTTTGCCTACGGCATTTTATCTACCTATTTAGCCATTTACGGACGCACCGAAGTAGGCATAACCGATGGTACAGGACTCTTTTTTGTGATAATGGCTTGTGGACTTGTTATGTCGCGCTTGCGTGTAGGTATGATGCTCAATCGTGGCTTAGTGGCACAAAGCATACTCTTGGGTATGACCATTATCTTATTGGGATTTGGTATTTTTGTAATCTTCCGCCAACCGATAGGTTTCTACTCGGCAGCATTCGTTTTAGGATTGGGATTTGGCACAATGTGCTCGGCACTGCAAGCTATGTTTATCAACCTTGCACCCAACAACCGAAGGGGTACGGCCAACTCGACCTACTTTACCGCATGGGACTTGGGTATAGGTCTGGGTGTCTTCATTGGCGGACACATTGCCGAACTCACCAATTATGCCAATGCATTCCGCACCGGACTGGGTGTGGCTACGTTGGGGCTTGTGCTATTCTTCTTCATCATACGCAACCACTTCGAGCGCAACAAACTGCGATAGACCTATGACCTTGCACGAGTATATACAAGAGCATATCATACCCCGCTACCGGCACTTCGACAAAGCTCACAATAGAGACCACGTAATGGCTGTAATAGAGCGAAGCCATACGCTTGCTGTACAATATAATGCCCACGCCGATATGTGCTACGCAATAGCTGCTTATCACGACTTGGGGTTGTGCGAAGGACGAGAAAGACACCACATCGTTTCGGGCGAAATTCTATCCAACGATACAATGTTGCAACGCTGGTTTACCCCCGAGCAGATAGTTACTATGCGCGAAGCTGTAGAAGATCATCGCGCATCGAACAGCAACGCTCCTCGTTCGCTATACGGCTGCATTGTTGCCGAGGCCGACCGCCTTATAGACCCCCAAACAACACTGCGCCGTACGGTACAATATGGATTGAAACACCTCGATACATCCGACCGAGAAGAGCATTACAAGCGTTTCTGCCACCATCTGCAAGAGAAGTATGCCGAAGGTGGTTATTTGCGCATATGGCTGCCCGAGAGCGACAACAAAGCTCGCCTTGAGGAGCTACGGTCCATCATTGCCAATCAAAAACAACTCCGCACCCTATTTGACCAAATCTTCAACGAAGAAATTTAACGAGTTCCAAGTGCACAAAACAAGCAACAAATTGAACTTTATTTACATAATATTTAACACTATCACATCCCATAACACACTCAAAATAGCACATAAAATAGCGTGTTATTGGAAATAAAAGTGTATTTTTGCATTCACTCATCAAAAATAGAGTAAAATGCAGATAATAGATATCATAATGTTGGGGTTGGTCGTACTCATGACCATATGGGGTATGGTACGAGGATTGGTGCGTCAGGTAGGCGACCTTGCCGCCCTGATATTGGGTATTGTAGGTGCCAACCTATGGGGCAACCAAGTTACCGCTCAACTTCTTGAGCATACGGAGTGGAGTATGCTTGTGTGCCAATTTATTGCCTACATTGGCTTGTTTATTGCCATCTACATTATTATACGCATTGTGGCTGGTTGCATAAAATCGATTACCCAATTGGTGCGACTTGGTTGGATAGATTCCTTGGCCGGTGGACTTTTTGGAGCTTTCAAGACTATTTTATTTGTCAGCCTTCTACTCAATTTAGCCATGCTTGTAGCACAAGATGCCGAGTTTTGGAAGTCACCCGAGCTCACCCAATCTATATGCTACGAAACCGTAAGAAACTTTGCTCCCGAAGTGTTACATCACGTATGGCGATGAAAACCAACATAATTCTCCGATTGTTTAAAAACAAAGTTTAGATGAAAATGGAAAATAACGATACAAAATTAAATATCAACGAAGAGCCTCGAAAAGACTCGATACTCGATGATGTTACATCCAAAGAGTATGAATATGGTTTTGTAACCGATATTGAGACCGACGTGATAGAACGTGGTCTCAACGAAGATGTTGTGCGCCATATCTCGCAACGCAAAGGCGAGCCGGAGTGGTTGCTCGAATTTCGCTTGCAGGCATTCCGTCATTGGCAAACACTCAAAATGCCCACTTGGGCACACCTCAACATACCCGAAATTGATTATCAGGCTATAAGCTACTACGCAGAGCCTAAAACACGTAAAGGTCCCAACTCTCTTGACGAAGTAGATCCCGAATTGCTCAAAACATTCGACAAACTTGGTATTTCACTCGAAGAGCAAATGCGCCTATCGGGTATTGCCGTAGATGCCGTAATGGATAGCGTATCGGTCAAGACAACTTTCCGCGAGAAACTTGCCGAATTGGGTGTCATATTCTGCTCTATCAGCGAGGCTGTTAAAGACTACCCCGACTTGGTGCGCAAATACCTCGGATCGGTTGTTTCCTATCGCGACAACTTCTTTGCCGCACTCAACTCGGCGGTATTTAGCGATGGCTCGTTTGTATATATCCCCAAAGGCGTACGTTGTCCGATGGAGCTATCGACCTATTTCCGCATCAATGCTGCCAACACCGGACAATTTGAGCGCACGCTCATCGTTGCCGATGATGACAGCTATGTGAGCTACCTCGAGGGCTGTACTGCGCCTATGCGTGACGAGAACCAGCTACACGCTGCAATTGTTGAAATACGTGTACACGATAGAGCCGAAGTAAAATACTCTACCGTACAAAACTGGTATCCGGGCGACAAAGAGGGCAAAGGCGGTATATATAACTTTGTAACCAAACGCGGATTGTGCAAAGGTGACAACTCTAAACTCTCCTGGACACAAGTTGAGACCGGCTCGGCCATTACTTGGAAATACCCCAGTTGCGTACTTGCCGGCGACAACTCGGTAGGCGAATTCTACTCGGTAGCTGTTACCAACAACTTCCAACAAGCCGACACAGGAACCAAAATGATTCATATAGGCAAGAATACCCGCAGTACCATCGTTTCGAAAGGTATATCGGCCGGCAGCAGCCAAAACAGCTATCGCGGATTGGTACGTGTAACTCCCACAGCCGACAATGCCCGCAACTTTACACAATGCGACAGCCTCTTGCTCAGCGACCATTGCGGTGCGCACACATTCCCCTATATCGACATTAAGAACAACACCGCTGTAATGGAACATGAGGCTACAACATCAAAAATCAACGAAGACCAAATTTTCTATTGCAACCAACGCGGTATTCCCACCGAAGATGCCGTAGGCCTCATCGTTAACGGTTATGCCAAAGAGGTAATGAACAAACTGCCTATGGAATTTGCCGTAGAGGCTCAAAAACTCCTGCAAGTTACGCTCGAAGGCTCGGTAGGATAAAGCACATAATATACATATTATAATATAATGAGGTGCATCGGGATTGCTTTCTGATGCACCTCGTGCTTTAGCGTGATACGACTGCAAAACCAACCATTTTTTGCCACATTACCATAATTGTCACACTGCATAAAAAAAAACGATGTGCCCTCGCGAGACACATCGTTTTTCTATATACAAGTATTGTTACTATTATTGCAATACGGGCATATTGCCATTAGTCCACGACCAAGTG
>JAFZDG010000133.1 GCA_017561285.1 Bacteroidaceae bacterium | reverse complement strand
TCTCCATATACGATCACCTCCTTACCGTCCATATCGGGATGGTCGGGCAAGTTGAGTGCGCTGCGAATGGCTCCCGAGGGAAGTTGTACAGGAAGACAAGAGGCGGTTGCCTCTGTTGCAGCATCGGCGGCAATAAGTACATTGGTACCTTGTGTCGAGCCTTCGGGAATACTAAATGGTGCATTCCACTCTGCATCGCTCAAGCTCTTACCCTTTACCTGACCTACAATATAACCTTTCACCCAGGCCATTGCACCATTGTTGTTCAATGCCACAGCAGCAGCTACATCTATAGGCTCATCCTTTGTTCCGGTATTACCACCGGGATTGGGGTTGGGGTTGGGATCATCACCGCCACCCTCTCCATCGAAGAAACCTTCGAGGTCGAGCAACGAGCGAATGGTCAATTGTATCTCACCGGCGCGGTCGGCTTTGTCTTGATAGTAACCTACGATAGCCACTACATCGCCCCAATCGTCTGTCGAAGGCAATTTGGTATCGGCAAAACGGGCATACTCGCTGGTCGATATATAAGCCACATTACCATTGGCATCGGCTATTTGACGGGCTTGGGGATAACCTACATTGTAGGTTCCGTTGAAAGTAGAAGGTGCAAAGATTTGGTCGGCGGCTTTGAGTTTTTCGCCCTCATCGCCCAAACCTGTAAAATGCACATTCTTGATGCGTATGAGCTGACCATAAATAGTAGAATCGGCAGCATTCAATTCGCTAATAGTCATCTCTTTTACTATAATCTTATCTACATCGGGAGCACCTACAAATCGGGTACGCTCCATAAAGTAGGGATATGTAATACGGCCCGGTTCTACACGCATTTTGTCATCGTTAAACGACTCAATACCCAATTGCACCATATCGGCATATCGGCCCAATACAAGACCTTTGCAATTGATGGCTATCTCTTGGCCCATAGGTATAGTTCCCGACAAGCTACCGGCATCTACACTCACCTTCAAGGCATCGCCGGTGCGGGTATCTTGCATTACAAGGTACTTATATATATTACCACTCTCATCGGTAGTAATCACACGACCTCGTATATACAAGTCACTCTCTGTATCTACATAGTTGATAGAGAAGAGTGTATCTTTGCGGTCAAACGTATGCTTAAACTCGGCTATCGACATCACAGGTGTCAAGGCATCGGCCTCGGCCTCTGTCAATACACCGGTTCCTTCGGGTAACGGCTCAAATTTGGCACATCCGGTCATTGATATGGCTATCACCGAGGCCAAAGCCCATTTAAATATATTTTTCTGTTTCATAGGTTTTTTGCTTTTTTCTGGTGACACTTTCATTAGAATTTAAACGCTACATTCAAGAACATATTGAAGCCCCATGCATAGTAGTAGCGGTTGGGGAATTTATCAATAGGTTCGATAGCCTTCACTGCGCTCTTGTTGTTGCGGCTCAAACGCGATTGTTGATAACCACCGGTCACCATGCTGGTGTTGTTAAGCAAGTTGTTAAGGCTCAAATTGATGTTGAGCGATTGGGCGCGTTTGTTGAAATACAACACCTTACCTACCGAGGCATCCAACAAGAAGCCACCTTTCAGGCGCTCTTGTGTACCCAATATCTTCTTGGTCTCATCGTCATAACCGGCATAGTATTGCAATTGGCCCAACTCATTGGGATAGTATCCTCCATCTACGTTCATCTTTGTGAAACGTGCAGGCGAGAAGTCGAGATAGTTCTTGTCATAGTACGACAAAGTAATGTCGGCAAACCACATATCCGAGTGGAAATAGTCGAGGGTGATGCTCGATGCAATTTGAGGACCATTCGATACCATCAAACCTTTGGTATAAACAAGCTCACGTACGTCGGTTGTCTCCGATGCATTTACGGGCAACTCACCGGTAAAGAGGTTACATCCATTCTCGGCACTCATCACACCCATACAGTTGTCGGTGTAACGATAGTCGCCTATGTTGGCTGCTGCCTCAATCGAGAAGCCGGCACCCAACTCTATATCAACGCCCAACTCTATGCCTCGGAACACGCGATCGACACCGGTAAGGGTGTGGTTGACATAGGTGCGGAACTCATCGTTGTAGTAACCGGTACTCTCTGTTCCATCTACCATATGTGTTTGGAACAATGTTACACGACCTCTCACTCCGGGATAGTTGAACATCCAGTTCACATCATACGACAACACCTTCTCCGATTGAAGACCGGGTATAAGGGTATCTTTGATACGAGGAGCTACATAGCTATACGAAGGCAGCGGAGCGCGGCTTTCGGCCAACACATTCAACATCACGCGGTTGTGTGCATCGGCTTTCCATGTCAAGCCGGCCTTGACACTCGGATCTATAAAGAAGGCTTGAAAACCATAACCTTTTGAGTGCGCACCTATCACTTCGGCACGACCGTTACGCATCAAACCTTCGCGTTGGAATTGTGTATAATTCAATGCCGCTGCATAGTTTATATCAAAGTAACGAGTATTCCAGAAGTTATCGATAAAGGCCGAACCCTTCACAACGTGCATATTGTAGTTATAGCCAAATACGTCACCCTCTCTTACCACTCGATTGGGGTTGTCAAGGTCATTTTGGATAATCGTTGTATTGGTTGCAAAATCACGCTCGGCAAATTGGTCGATGTCTATCCATTGATTACCGCCCAACAAGTCATCTACGGTCTTGTAGTGCATACCCAAGCCATACTTGGCCGATACACCGGCTGTCAACTTCAACTTATCGGTGAGCTGGTTGGTGTACAAGGCATTCATAGCGGCCTCCATCAAGTCGTTGTGGCGACGCTCTACCATATAGTGAGCACTCGCATCGGGAGTAGCCTCGTTATTGAGGTAGTTGGCACGATACAACGCATCCCAGTTGATTTGGGTAAAGTCGGTATTGTTGTTGCGCCATTGCTCATCGAGATAGTTATACATTTGCATATTTACATATCCATAGTTAGGATCCTCAGTATCGGTAGGACCGTTTACACCCAAGTTGGTATATTGGAAGCTGGGCAAGTTGCGATAGTAAT
>JAFZDG010000132.1 GCA_017561285.1 Bacteroidaceae bacterium | reverse complement strand
TGTTTTTTTTGTAATTTTGCTCGATATTATGCAAACAACAGCCGAAATACAACAAGTAAAGCAACGATTTGGGATTATAGGTGATACTCCCGAGTTGATACAAGCCATATCGCGTGCCGTGCAGATAGCACCCATTGACGATGTGGACGTACTTATTACAGGCGAGAGTGGTGTCGGTAAGGAATTTTTTCCGCAGATTATCCATGCCTATAGCGTTCGCAAGCACAACAAATATATAGCCGTCAACTGTGGAGCGATACCCGAAGGTACTATCGACTCGGAGTTATTCGGCCACGAAAAAGGTGCATTCACCGGAGCCGTTTCATCACGCAAGGGATATTTTGAGGAAGCCGATGGTGGTACAATCTTTCTCGATGAGGTAGGAGAGTTGCCCTTGACAACACAAGCCCGCTTGTTGCGCGTGTTGGAGAGTGGCGAGTTTATTCGTGTAGGCTCATCTACGGTTTACAAGACCAATGCTCGCGTTGTAGCTGCCACAAACCTCGATATGCTCAAGGCTATATCCGAAGGTCGTTTTCGGGAAGATTTGTATTACCGTCTCAATACAGTACACATCGAAGTACCGCCGCTACGTGAACGTCCGAACGACATTATATTATTGTTTCGCAAATTTGCATCGGAATTTGCCGAGCGATACCGTATGCCGGCCATTCGTCTCACTGACGATGCACGCCCCATACTCACATCGTACCGTTGGCCGGGCAATGTGCGCCAACTGAAAAATATTGCACGCCAGGTATCTATCTACGAGACATCTCGAGAAATCACAGGCGAAATTCTTGTCAAATACTTACCTCAATATACCGTTGGCAACCTGCCTGTATTGCACCATCAAGCGGCCAATAGCGACAATTACAACAACAGCCAACTCTTTGATGAAGAGCGTAAGGTGATATACGAGGCCATCATTAAGATGCAAAAAGAGATAAAAGATTTGCGCGAAATAGTAAACGGACTGCTTGCCCAAAAAGAGAATCACGTTGTAGAGCAGATGCCTCGTATGATAACACACCCCTCAGGCACAACCACGCACATATCTTATCCTCACCAGGCTATTGTAGATAATGCTCCTATATATAGCGATATAGAAGGAGAGGTAATCATGACGGCCGATGAAGAGGAACACCCCACTTCGCTGGAAGATACCGAGCGTGAAACCATTCGCAGAGCATTGATACGCAACAACGGCAAACGCAAAAAAACAGCTCAGGAGTTGCAAATTTCCGAGAGAACACTTTATCGCAAAATCAAAGAATATAACCTCGAATAGTGATGAAGAAATTACTGGCTTTACTGATCGTTATACTTACATCTTGTACAATATCGTACAAGTTCAATGGTGCATCTATCAACTACAACCTTATCAAAACCATATCTATCTCCGATTTTCCCATACGAGCAGCACTGGTATATCCACCCCTTGAAGAGACATTTACCAATATGCTCAAAGACTCTTACACTCGTCAAACACAACTACAAATGGTTGATGTAAATGGCGACTTGCAAATTGAGGGCGAGATAACCGGATATGATATTACACCGCAAGCTGTAGGTACCGATGCATATGCAACAATGACGCGCCTCACCATTACGGTTAAGGTGACGTTTGTAAATACAAAGGAGTCGCAATTTGATTTCGAGAATCGCACGTTCTCGGCCTATCAAGATTTTAGCAGCGACCGTATGCTCACCGATGTACAAGATGAATTGATATCGGTTATATGTGAGGAACTTGTAGAGCTTATCTTCAATGCTACGGTAGCCAACTGGTAATAGAATTATGAGCATACAATCGCTGATACATACACTACACAAGCAGCTATCGGACCATGCGCCGATAGAACAATCTCAGTTGCAGGAGTGGCGAAAGGCATTTCCATACTTTTCGCTACCATTGATGATGTATGTTCAAGAAAATCGATCGAAAGATAAAGAGTCTCTTACACTCAGTACGATTTATGCCGGAGATATAGAAGAGTGGGCAACTCGCTTAGGCTTCAGCAGAGACTATAGTTGCTTATATCCCCACTGCTCATCACAACAAACATCCACCGAATCTACCATAGAACTCTTTTTACAAACTTATGGAAAAGAGGGGGAGGAGTACGAAACAGAACTATCGATTGGATCGCTCATAGAACCACCGGCTGCCAAAATCGAGATTGATAACATCGAAGAACAAGTGAATGCACAAACACCGCTGCTCACCATACCGGTATATGACTATATGAGCCAATTGGAGTCTATGCCCGATGTTGTCGATGCGCAGCCATTGCAAGACGAAGATCTGCTCGACAAATTTCTTGAAGCCGATGCTGCAGGAGAGCAACTCTTCTCTCGTCCCGAATTTCATCCGACCGGTGAAATATCTCCATCGGAACACGACAACAAAGAGGGTACAGATACTCTTTTTAGCGAAAGTTTGGCTAAAATTTACATCCAACAGCGCCGTTATGCAAAAGCATTGGAAATTATTCGCAAATTAAACTTGAATAATCCAGAAAAAAATGCTTACTTTGCAGACCAAATTAGATTTTTAGAAAAATTGATTATTAACGTCAAAAACTAAACAATAAAATGTCAACATTATTAACCATTCTGATTCTTATTGCATCGGTATTGATGATAGGAATTGTGCTTATTCAAAAGTCTAAAGGTGGTGGCTTGGCTTCCAACTTTGCAAGTTCAAACCAAATTATGGGTGTGCGCAAAACAACCGACATCGTTGAGAAAACAACTTGGACAATCGCAGTCATTATTATGGTATTGTGCATTGCTACTGTTGCTTTTATGCCCAAAGCCAGCACTCAAACATCGGTAGTAGGTGAGCAAACAAAAGAAGTTCCCACAGCCAACTTCGAAACAGAGGCACTTCCCGTAGAGGAAATCCCCGCAACTGAAGCTCCCGCAACAGAGACTCCCGAAAATTAATAAGCATTTTCAAAAGATCATATTTGAGGCTACTCCGCGAGAGTAGCCTCATTTTTTGTATAAGCACTTCACGTCATCTATATAAGTGGGATGATATAAAAAAAGCCACCTCGCAGGGTGGCTTCTTAGCTTTTGTCAGACGTTATCCTAAGTATGATTTCAATAATTGGCTTTGAGCCTTTTGACGCAAATGTCTGATAGCTTTTTCTTTAATCTGGCGTACACGTTCGCGGGTTAGGCCAAACTTGTCGCCAATCTCTTCGAGTGTCATCTCTTGACAACCAATACCGAAGACCATTTTGATAATTTCACGCTCGCGAGGCTGCAACAATTGCAAGGCACGCTCAATCTCTTTCGACAATGATTCGTCTATCAACGAACGGTCGGCAATAGGAGAATCATCATTTACCAATACGTCGAGGAGGCTGTTGTCTTCACCTTCGACAAAAGGCGCATCTACCGAAATGTGTCGTCCCGAAACTTTCAGTGTGTCTGAAATTTTGTCAACGGGAATGTCCAACTCTTCGGCAAGCTCCTCAGGCGAGGGTTTGCGCTCGTTTTCTTGCTCAAATTTCGAGAGGGCTTTGCCTATTTTATTCAGCGAACCCACTTGATTGAGAGGAAGACGAACAATACGCGACTGCTCGGCCAACGCTTGCAAGATCGACTGACGTATCCACCATACAGCATACGAAATGAACTTAAAACCACGTGTCTCGTCAAATTTCTCTGCGGCTTTTATCAAACCCAAGTTGCCTTCATTGATAAGGTCAGGAAGGCTCAAACCTTGATTTTGATACTGTTTAGCTACAGATACAACCAAACGAAGATTGGCGCGGGTAAGTTTTTCCAACGCAGCATGATCGCCCTGCTTAATACGTTGTGCGAGCTCTACCTCCTCTTCGACAGTAATGAGGTCCTCGCGGCCGATTTCCTGTAAATACTTGTCGAGAGAAGCACTCTCACGATTTGTGATTGATTTGGTAATTTTTAATTGTCTCATCTTACAATATGATGTGAATTGCAAAGTTACGACTTATTTGTTTATATGATGTATAAAATAGTGTTAAAATACGATTTCTGAATGAACTTTTCTTTTAAACGCACAATAAACTCTATTATACAACGCAGAATACTGCCTTTTTATTGTGAACAAGTAAAGATTATTGTAAGTTGGTTTTATAAGTTTGTTTGATAAATTTTCGTACCCTTTTAACATCTCTCTTCGCGTTGTTTTCTATGCATTTCATTCATTGCATCACATATACAATACAATCCCTATTATCGGCGGGACCGATAATAGGGATACTCAATATTTACTCTGCCAGGTCTATGGCATAGTACATCAACTTACCATTGGGGTAGATACCGGTAATAAACATCACTTTGCGACTGTTGCCCGATTGTGTGATGCGATTGAATATATTCTCCATATCGCTCACCGATGCGATAACATTGTCGTTTACTTCCAATATCACAAACCCCTCACGAATGCCGGCAGCCTTGAATTTGCCATTTTTCAACCCGGCCACTTCTACACCGTTGCGTATATTAAGTTCTCTCTTTTGAGCATTGCTCAAATCTTTAAATGCTGCACCGAGCGTGCTGAATGTAACCGCATTTGTTACATCGGTAGTACCCTGACTGTTTTTAAGTGTCATTTGCACCTCTTCCTTCTTGTTGTTTCGCCACAACGTAACAGTGATTTTATCCCCGGGATTAAATCGGCCAATCTGCTCTTGGAGCGATGCTCCGTTTACGATTTTCTTGCCATTGATGGCTATTATTACATCGCCCACATGAACGCCGGCTTCCATCGCAGCACTACGGTCGAGTACTTCGGCTACATAAACTCCTTCAAGCACGCCGAGGTTTTTCTCTTTGGCAAACTCTGATGTGATTTCTTGGAACGATATACCCATTACAGCACGTTGCACAGTACCATATTGTCGCAAGTCGGTTATAACTTTGCTAACGATGCTCGAAGGTATAGCAAACGAATATCCGGCATAATTGCCCGTTTGCGAATATATGGCCGTATTAATACCCACCAGCTCACCGGCTGTATTGACCAACGCGCCACCACTATTTCCGGGGTTTACGGCAGCGTCGGTTTGTATAAAAGCCTCTATATCAAGCTGGCCTTGTGCCATATTTCCACCTATACGACGAGCTTTGGCACTCACGATACCGGCTGTTACCGTTGAGGTAAGTCCAAATGGATTACCTACAGCAAGCACCCATTCGCCAATTTTCAAATTATCCGAATTGCCAAATTTCACAGTAGGCAGGTTGTTGGCCTCTATCTTCACCAGTGCAAGATCGGTCGTGGGATCTGCGCCTACAATCACGCCATTAAACGTACGCTTGTCATTGAGTGTAATTTCCAATTTATCGGCACCTTTTATAACGTGATTATTGGTAACAATATAGCCATCGCTCGAAATAATCACTCCCGATCCCAATCCGCTTTGCGGACGCGATTCGCGCTGTTGCCCCATACCGGGGCCAAAGAAAAATTCAAATAAAGGATCGCTATATCCGTTATTTCTCACCTCTGTTGTAGTACGAATACTTACGACTGCATTGACCGAACTCTCGGCTGCTTGCGTAAAATCAAGTCCCGTTGAACGATACACCGTAGGGGTATATACAGCACTTACACTATCCTCATGTTGTACCTGTTGCGTTTCGTTTGCCGCATAACCACAGGCTACGACACATGTACCCATCAACAACATGGCTACAGCAATACTCATTTTAGAAATCTTCATAACTTCGATATTTAAATGTTAATTTAAAGCACTATTTAATACTTTGACGTGTTAAAATTAATACTTAAATCAATCCATTGTTCTTTCGTAAGCCAATATTTAATCTCTTTTAATACGAGAAGCCAATAGTTAACCCCGATTAACTCAAATGGCAAGAAATGTTATTTTAAAAGAATATCAACAACTCTTTTTTCTATCACATATCAGGTAACATATTACCCACAAAGCTCCATCTGTCGAAAAAAATATTTCAGCACAGCACTAAAATTCAAAACAGATAGAATAAAAACGGCAAAAAATCATTACCTTTGCACTCTACAGTAGGTCGGTCTGTCGCGCAGACTTCGGTCTGTGAGGAAAGTCCGGGCAACACAGAGCACCACACTTCTTAACGAGAAGCCATTCGTGAGGGTGGAGTAGCGTAACAGAGAATAACCGCCATCGCAAGATGGTAAGGGTGAAAAGGTGGGGTAAGAGCCCACCGGGCGGTGTGGCAACACATCGTGCCGTACGTCTTATGGGTTGTAAGGTTATGTATACCGGCGCAGTAGGGCTGCTCGTCCGATGCCGGGGGGTAAACCGCGAGGAGCTTTATGGCGACATAAAGCCAAGATAAATGACAGACACCTCTTTCGAGAGGCACATAACCCGGCTTATAGACTTACTGTTTTTTTTGAGATACTACAAAGACTATGAGCACAAGTAACTTTTCGGACAAATGGTATAAACTAATCCTTGCCATACGCAAGGGGTGGTCTTTTGTCAGCGAAGATGTATGGAAGTGTCGCAGCAACAATGTCTTTATACATATAATCAAAACCCTCAATTTGTCGGTTAGATGCTTTCTGAATGAGCAATTGCAACAGCGTTCGTCAGCACTAACATTCCGCACATTGCTTGCCATTGTGCCGGCTCTTGTGGTAATACTTGCAATAGGGCGGGGGTTTGGTTTCTATTCGATTCTCGAAGAGCAGTTATTCATAGCATTTCCGGCCCATAAAGATGCTCTTGAATATGCATTCACCTTTGTCAATGGTTATATGCAACAAATGCAATCGGGCGTATTTATTGGTATCGGTATCGTGTTGTTATTATGGACATTGATAACACTCTTCAGCGATATAGAAAATACATTCAACGAACTATGGAATGTACCCAATAGAAAACTTGCCCGCCGCATTACCGACTATTTGGCGATGTTCATTTTTCTGCCCTTATTGCTATTGATAAGCAATGGTATGTCTATTTTTGCATCGACACTACTCGACAAGATACCCTACATATCATCGTTGGGACAATACATCATGCAATTTTCATCGTATGTGTTATCGTGGATATTCTTTACCATAGCATATATGTTGTTTCCCAACGCCAAGGTAAAGTTTAAGCACGCCATTGTGTCGGGAATTATATGCGGTACTGCTTTCAACATTTTTCAATGGTTATTCCTTTCGGGACAAATATGGGTATCGAAGTACAACGCCATCTATGGTAGTTTTGCATTCTTGCCCTTGTTGCTACTCTGGATACAATTGTCTTGGCTCATTTGCCTCATAGGCATTGTATTGTCCTATTCGTCTCAAAATGTCTTTAACTTCGACTACGAGAAAGACATCAAAAACATTTCGCGCAACTACTATGAGCGAGTTCTCATAACCATTATGGCTATCATCCTCACCCGTCGTCGCGATAACAAAGAGGCCCTTACATGCTACGAAATATCGCAAATATACAAGATACCCATACAACTTGTATCGCGAGCCATCAATGATTTGTCGAGTATCGAGCTCGTTGCACCTACACCCGTTAAAAACGATTATGCCTATATTGCAACAATCGACAGTAGTGAGCTATCATTAGGCTATTTGCTTCAGCGCATCGATGAGAAAGGCTCTAAAGACTTTGTTGATTCTATCAATGCGCATATGGGTAAAAATGATGTACTAAACAAGGTCAATACTATATGTTACGAAAGCAGCTACCAAACGCTCGTGATAAACATTCCTATTCCGCAAGAGACAGATATAACTTCATATTAACACATTTAATAATTAAAGATTATGAAAAAAGTAATTGC
>JAFZDG010000131.1 GCA_017561285.1 Bacteroidaceae bacterium | reverse complement strand
GTTACCGATTCGCCCTATTTCTATGTATCGCTCACAGCTATGGTATTGGGTACGCAGTTGTTCCTTACCGGTTTCTTGGGCGAACTGATTTCGCGCAATGCTTCGGAGCGAAACAAGTACCACTTGGCCAAAGTGTTAGATTAACATAACAATCAAAATGGAAAATCTTCTGACTTTGGCCCGTAGGCGATATGCGTTGCGCAACTACTCTTCGCAGCCTGTGCCCGATGAGGTGTTGCGCTATATACTCGAAGTAGCGCGGATGGCACCTTCGGCTGTCAATTACCAACCTTGGCAGTTTGTTGTGGTGCGTGATGGCATTCTCTTGCAACAGTTGCGTAAAGTATATCATCGCGAATGGTTCGACACTGCACCTTGTTGCATTGTGGTATGTGGCAATCACAATGAGTCGTGGCATCGAGCATCCGATGGCAAAGACCATTGCGATATAGATATTGCCATTGCCACCGAGCATATAGCTCTGGCTGCAGCCGAGTGTGGATTGGGTACTTGTTGGGTATGTAACTTCGACATAGAGGCTTGTGCCCAATTATTGCAATTGCTGCATGGTATAGAACCTATGGTGCTTATGCCGATAGGTTATCCGGTAAACAATGAGATACCCGAGAAGAAACGAAAATCGATAGACGAAATTGTACAATGGCGATAAAGTATATAGATACAATATTGAAACTCATAGGAGTGCTCTTTGTGACTGCGTGGATAGGTTGCGACAGCGGCTGTTTTGAGAATCGTACCAGCATTCCCAAAGCGGCTTTCTATGCCTATAATATGCCCGATAATGCTATTACGGTCGATTCTATTACAGTGTATGGTATCGGACAGCAGTCGGGTGCGATGCTTTTCGATTGTGGAAAGAAAGTGTCGCAGTTTTCCATTCCCTTTCGCAACGATGCCGATACCACACAATATGTTATCCGATATGATATGAAGGCTTTGGCCAGGTATAATATATGCGATACGCTCACTATATCCTATACTCGATATCCACATTTTATTTCGGCCGACTGTGGTGTTACCTTCAACTATACAATAAATGACTTGAGCTACACAACCCATATGCTCGATTCGGCAGCACTTATGGTTGACGAAGTGACCAATGTTGATGAAGAAACAATGCGACTCTATTATGCGGTACAGTAAATTTATCATATCAATACTTTGTTGCATTGCAATGTCGGGTATCTCGGCGTTGCCTACAATGGCGCAGCGTGTTGTTACACCGGTAGAGAGTAGCGACCTGCCAATGGAAATACTTGCCAAACAAGCCGAAAAGGCTCGACAAGATACTATTGTAGTTGATACCATTACCAAGCAAGAACCTATACACAAGGCTCCATTGCAGGGCGGTGTAATGGTTACGGCCGATATATCGGCTCCATTTATGAATTTGTTGGGTACGCAATATGGTAGCTACGAAATGGCAGTTGAGTTGGACATATATCACCGATTTTTCCCCGTCATCGAGGTGGGTATAGGAACTGCACAATATACGCCTTTGCACAACAACTACACCTATAAATGTGCCCCTTCGCTATATGGTAGAGTGGGTATGAATTACAACTTTTTCTTTAATAACGGCTCGGAGAGTTTTGTTGGTGTAGGTTTGCGATATGCCCTTTCTTCATTTCGCTATAATTGGGAGAATATTACGCTCAACGACTCCTATTGGAACACAACTGTTGTAACCTCTACACCACAAGAAAGTGCATTGGCTCATTGGGGCGAGGTGGCGGTTGTATTGCGGGTGCAGATATATAAAAACTTCTTTATGGGGTGGAGTGGGCGATATCGTTTGCTCGTTGGGTGTGATAGCTCGCAATATGGCGAGCCTTATTTCATACCCGGATTTGGTCCTAAACAATCGACTTTTGGATTTACATATACGATAGGATATAATATACCTTTCAAGAAAGAAGAAAAAGAAATCGTAGAGCTATAATATGAAAAACTGGAGAATGGAATTGTTGCAAGGATTGCACCTCGATGTAGCAGAGATTACGTGGTTGGAGCAACTTGTATATGCGTGTTTGTTATTGCTTGTTGTTGCGCTTGTTGATAAAATTACCAAGTTGGCAATCAACAAGGTCGTGCATCGCTTGGTGCGAGTATCCAAGGCGCAGTGGGACGATGTGTTGCTCGACAAGAAGGTGCTCGACAATATGATAGCCATATTGCCGGCTATTTTGTTGGTGTTGCTGTTCCCCTTTGTTTTCGTAGGTAACGATTTCTTTTACGATCTCACACAACGATTGTGTTGGTTGTATATGGTGGCTATCATATTACGATTTGTCGTGTCGGCCATCAAAGCCTTTGCTCATATTTTGGAGGAGAAAGAATCCTTTAAAAATAAGCCGGTGAGAGGTTTCTCACAAATGTTCCAAGTACTTGTATGCTTGTTGGGTATCATCGTGATGGTGAGCATTGTTGTCAATAAATCACCCCTGTTTCTCCTCACCGGTTTGGGTGCTTCGGCTGCTGTACTTATGTTGGTATTCCAAAATCTTATTTTGGGTTTGGTTGCCGGCGTTCAACTGTCAACCAATAAGATGTTGCAGGTAGGCGATTGGATCGTGGTAAAAGACAAAGGCATTGACGGT
>JAFZDG010000130.1 GCA_017561285.1 Bacteroidaceae bacterium | reverse complement strand
GAACATCAAAGACTGGTGCATCTCACGCCAATTGTGGTGGGGACATCGCATACCGGCATATTTCCTTCCCGAAGGTGGCTACGTAGTAGCTGCTACTGCCGATGAAGCATTGGAATTGGCTCGCCAAAAAACAGGCAACCCCAACCTGCAAGCTACCGACCTTCGTCAAGACGAAGACTGCCTCGACACATGGTTCTCGTCATGGTTGTGGCCGGTTTCACTATTCGATGGCATCAACAACCCCGGTAACGAAGAATTTAAATACTACTACCCCACTGCCGACCTCGTAACAGGCCCCGACATTATCTTCTTCTGGGTTGCTCGTATGATTATGGCCGGCTACGAATACTGCCAATTGCCACCCTTCCGCAACGTATATTTCACAGGTATCGTTCGCGACAAGATTGGTCGCAAAATGTCGAAATCACTCGGCAACTCGCCCGATGCACTCGGCCTCATAGACCAATTTGGTGCCGATGGCGTTCGTATGGGACTTATGCTTGCTGCACCTGCCGGCAATGACATTCTCTACGATGACTCATTGTGCGAGCAAGGTCGCAATTTCTGCAACAAGATATGGAATGCATTCCGCCTTGTAAAGGGCTGGACTGTCGATGAAAACCTCACTCAACCCGAAACAGCAGCCATCGCCGTACGTTGGTTCGATGCTCAGCTCTCAAAGACTCTCATCGAGGTAAAAGACCTATTCTCTAAATTCCGTCTCTCTGAGGCTCTTATGGCTGTTTACAAACTCTTCTGGGATGAATTTTCATCTTGGTATCTCGAGGTTGTAAAACCCGGCTATCAACTCCCCATCGATGGTGCTACATATCGAGCTACACTCAACTTCTTCGATGCACTACTTCGTATGCTACACCCCTTCATGCCCTTCATCACCGAAGAATTGTGGCAACATCTTGCCGAGCGCAAAGAAGGCGAAAGCATTATGACTGCACTTATGCCCGAAGCCAAACCGGTTGACGAATCGCTTATAACAGCCTTCGAGGCAACCAAGCAAATAATTGCAGGCGTACGCACCGTTCGACTCCAAAAGAACATCCCCAACCGCGAGGCTCTCACGCTACAAATCGTAGGCCAACACGATTGCACCAACGATTGTGTGATAGTGAAACTTACCAACCTCTCGGAAATAAGCATCGTAACCGAAAAAGATGCCAACTCGGCAGCTTTCCTTGTGGGAACAACCGAATATGCTGTACCCCTGGGCAATAACATCGATGTCGAAGCCGAACTTGCCAAACTCAACGAAGACCTGAAATATATGCAAGGCTTCTTGCGCACCGTTATGGGCAAACTTGGCAACGAACGTTTTGTCAACAACGCACCCGCTCAAGTTGTAGAGTTGGAACGAAAGAAAAAAGCCGATGCCGAAAGCAAAATTAAATCTATCGAAGAGCGCATCGCTGCATTGAGCAAATAATAAGCAACACATTGATAAGACAAAGACCACACCCAACACAATTGGGTGTGGTCTTTTTTTGCACCCTATATTCATCTATACAAAAAATGTAACATTTTTAAATCCCAAACAATTTGGGTATAACACAAATATTATGTACATTTGTAAGTTGCATTATAATGCGCAACTTATACAATAAATCAGATTTAAACTATTGTAAACCAATGGCAAGAAGAAAATTCACCACATTCAATATAATATGCCTTGTATCACTATGGGTAATATTAAGCGGCTGTGTATTGGCATATAGCCCCATAAACTTTATGACAATATTCACCATTATAGCATCGGGCATCATTGTATTTGTCCCGGTTTACAAGAGCAAGAAAAAAGAAAAAGATAACCACTAAAGTTATCAACGACTATGAGCGAAGTTATAAAAATAGATATATTATCGACCATTGACACTCCGGCCGACTTGCGAAAACTCAGTGTGAATGAGCTGCCTATGGTATGCCAGGAACTACGCAATTTCATCATTGACGCTTGTTCTTCCAACCCCGGACACTTCGGTTCGAGTATGGGTGCTGTAGAACTTACGGTGGCACTGCATTATGTTTTCAACACCCCCTACGACCGCATCGTTTGGGACGTGGGACACCAAGCATACGGACACAAGATTCTCACAGGCCGTCGCGACCGATTCAAAACCAACCGTAAACTCAACGGATTGAGCGGATTTCCCAACCCGGCCGAGAGCGAATACGATGCCTTTATTGGCGGACACGCTTCAAACTCAATATCGGCATCGTTGGGTATGGCTATAGCCACTGAATTGCAAAACGACTCACCATCTCGCAAGGTTGTTGCCGTTATTGGCGATGCTTCTATCGCCGGTGGATTGGCCTTTGAAGGCTTGAACAACGCTTCTATCAACCCCAACGATTTGCTCATCATACTCAACGACAACGATATGGCCATAGACCGCAATGTAGGAGGTCTCAATAGCTACCTTGTCAACATTACGACATCGCGCCGATACAACAATATGCGCGATGGACTATATCGTTTCTGCAAGAAGCTGCGTCTTATCAGCGAGAATAGCAAAGGTTCGATACTACGCTTTAACAACAGCCTCAAATCGTTGTTGACCAAGCAACAAAACATCTTTGAGGGACTCAACATACGCTACTTCGGCCCTGCTGACGGACACGATGTTGAGAGCATTGTGCGCATTCTGCACACCATCAAAGATATGAAAGGCCCCAAGATACTGCACCTCTGCACCAAGAAAGGCAAAGGATATGAGCCGGCCGAACAATCGCCCACACTATGGCACGCTCCTGGAAAGTTTGATAAAACTACCGGCGAAATCATACGTAATACAGCGCCCAATCAGCCCTGCAAATTCCAAGACGTATTCGGTCATACACTCGTAGAGCTGGCCGAGCAAAACGAACGCATCGTTTCCATTACTCCGGCTATGCCTACAGGCAGCTCTATGAACTTTATGATGGAACGTTTCCCCAAGCGTTCGTTCGATGTCGGTATCTCGGAAGAGCATGCCGTTACCTTCTCGGCCGGACTTGCCAAAGAGGGTATGCTACCCTATTGCTGCATATATTCAAGTTTCTTACAGCGTGCCTACGACGAGATTATACACGATGTAGCCATACAGAATCTACCCGTAACATTCTGTATCGATCGCGCAGGTATTGTTGGTGAAGACGGCGTGACACATCATGGCTGTTTCGATATGAGTTTCTTGCGAAGCATCCCGGGTATGACCGTTGCAGCTCCTATGGACGAGCACACGCTGCGTCACCTGCTATACACAGCTCAAGCGATAGAGCATGGCCCGCTCGCTATACGCTATCCTCGCGGAGGTGGCGAAATCGTAGATTGGCGATGCCCTATGCAACTCATTCCCATTGGCAAAGGTCGCAAACTCAGCGATGGTAATGGAGATACTGCCATACTCAGCATTGGCAACATAGGTACAAACGTTGCACATGCCATTGAAAAAGCCAAAGCGCAAGGCATGGATGTGGCTCACTACGATATGATATTCCTCAAACCCATCGATGAGGAGATATTGCAGGAAGTCGCTAACCGCTACAACCGCATCATTACCGTAGAGAACGGCACGATCGTAGGTGGATTGGGCAGCACCGTAATGGAGTGGATGTGCGAACATGGTTACTCGCCTCGCATCAAGCGCATAGGAATACCCGACCGGTTTGTGGCTCAAGGCACTGTTGCCGAGCTTCACAAACTCTGTGGTATGGATGCCGATAGCATTGTATCACTACTAACGTCTCAATGGTAAAAGAAAGGATTGTAACATGAGAATAGTTATAGCCGGAGCCGGAGAAGTAGGCATACACCTCGCAAAGATGCTTTCTCGCGAAGAGTTGGACGTAATATTGGTGGACAGCAACGAAGATGTTCTCTCCGAAATTGAGAACAACTACAACCTCAGTGCCATTGCCGGAAGCCCCACTTCGTTCAACACGCTCAAGAGAGCCGGCATCAATGAGGCCGACCTGTTTCTGGCCGTTACACCCTACGAGACTCGTAACATTGTAGCTTGCACCATTGCCTCATCGCTCGGTGCCAAGAAGACGGTTGCTCGCATCGACAACTTTGAATATCTCAACGAAGAGTCGCGCAAGCACTTCAAGACAATGGGAGTAGATGACCTCATCTATCCCGAAAAATTGGCTTGCGAAGAGGTGATAGCCGCCATGCGCCACACTTGGGCACGTAGTTGGTTTGAACTGCACGATGGCGCACTGATACTGGTTGCTGTTAAACTGCGCGACAGCGCAAGCATCCTCAATCGCAAACTTTACGAATTGACCAGCACCAGCAATCTCTTCCACATCGCTGCCATCAAACGCCACAACCACACAATCATTCCTCGAGGTAATGACGAGGTACTGCTTGGCGATATTGTTTACTTTACAACCACACCCGAGTATGTCGAAGGCATTCGTATGCTATGCGGTAAACAGCAAGTGGATGTAAAAAACATCATCATTCTTGGAGGCAGTCGTATAGCCATTCGCATATCAAATATGGTGGGCGATGATGTAAAAATAAAGCTCATAGAGAAAGACCGCGACAAGAGCTACCGATTGGTAGAAAAGATGCGCAACACGACCATCATTCAAGGCGATGCACGCGATGAAGAGCTTCTATCGGAAGTGGGCATCAGCGACACCGATATGTTTATAGCCTTGAGCGATAGCTCCGAAACAAACATCTTGGCTTGTCTTACAGCCAAACAAATGGGCGTACCTCGCACCGTTGCCGAAGTTGAAGATATTCAATACATTACAGTCGCCGAAAACCTCAACATCGGTACGGTAATCAACAAAAAGCTCATTGCAGCCAGTCACATATTCCAGCTTCTGTTGGATTCGGACTCAAGCAACGCCAAGTGTCTGGCTCTGGCCGATGCAGAAGTGGTAGAGTTGGTGGCCAAACCCGGCTCTAAAATCACCCGCCGACCGGTCAAAGAACTCAACTTACCGGCCGACATAACATTGGGTGGCGTTATACACAATGGTGTGGGTACTATTGTTTCAGGTAATACACAAATAGAAGCCAACGATCACGTATTGGTATTCTGCCTCGATACGGCATTGAGCAAGCTCGACCGATGGTTTGGATAAGAACAGATAAATTATGAACAAGATACATATAGGCATAATAACTCGCGTACTCGGAATACTACTCTGTTTCGAGTCACTGTTTATGTTTATTCCCACGATTGTT
>JAFZDG010000129.1 GCA_017561285.1 Bacteroidaceae bacterium | reverse complement strand
TAGCTCAGTTGGTTAGAGCGTCGGATTCATAACCCGGAGGTCACGAGTTCAATTCTCGTTCCCGCTACTCAAGCAAGTAATCACATCGGTTACTTGCTTTTTTTATTTCAAATATATCGACCAATCAAGACCGTATATCAAAATCATTGCTTATCTTTGAGGTAAACTTGAAGGTTGCACCCATTTCAGGTAGAAGTTATCAAAAGTAGATTTTCACAATTACTAATTTTGCAGCCGTCACACTTTGTGCCCCGGCTTGGAACATAACCACTCATAAAAACACAACATATGCGTACCATTCAAATGAAAAATATCTTTATCGCACTTGCATTTATTCTCTCAATAGTAGCATGCAAAGACACAAAATCCGAAATTCCCACATTGACCGTAACGCCATCATCAGGGCTTTCCTTTGCAGCAACCAACAACACAGATGCCACACTGCAAGTAACCACCAACAGCGACCATTGGGACTACACTGCCCCCGAATGGGTTGTAGCACGAAAGAAAGAGAATACACTTATAGTCAATGTTACCGACAATGATGGAGATGCACGCACCGACAGCATTATTTTCACAGCAGGTACAGCCGAAGCGGTTGTAATACCCATCGTACAATCGGCACAGATGATAACCGCTACACTCAACAACCTGCTCGATGCAGACACCTATAACATAACCGGCGACAATTGGAGTGCAGCTATCAACATAAGTCTTTCATCCCCGGCTACAAACGATGTTGTAGCAAGCTTATCTATCAACACCCATCATACGCACTTAGGCCCCAATGGAAGCCGTCTGCCCATTGTACCTGACGAGGCAATAACATTTGCTCAAAAAGAACTTACCATAACTTGTGGCAATACCCGGTCGGACACAACAAGCATTGCCATCGATGCAACACTCCTCTCCCCCAATACAACCTACATATTACCCATTTATGCTACCATAAAATCGGGCCATGCCGAGTTTACATCACAAACAAAAAAAATTATATATTCATTGAAACGCATAGGTGAACGCAGCGTAAAACAGGTGGTATATATTGAAGTGAACGACTGCAATCCGCTCAACATATTGGAATATAACCTCACCGATGGCACACCTTTCTTCGATGCAGTAATACTCTTTGCAGCCAACATCAATTACGACATAGATAATGATGTGGTTTATCTGCACAACAATCCCAACGTACAAGCACTACTCGACAATAGCGACACCTACCTACAGCCCCTCCGCGAACGAGGCATCAAAGTCTATTTGGGACTATTGGGCAACCACGATGCTGCCGGATTGGCTCAGCTATCCAACTGGGGAGCCGAGCAATGGGCTAAGGCAATTGCCGATACTTGTTACAAATATAAACTCGATGGCGTGAACCTCGATGATGAATACTCAAAAGAGCCTATTTTGAGCAATAAATGGTTTACTCAACGCAGCGCCAAGGCCGGTGCTCGCCTCGCATATGAACTCAAGAAAGCAATGCGTGAGAAATGTGATTGGCCCACCGAAGTTTCGGTATATGAATATGGCGCATTGTATGACCTACCCGCTGTGACCATCGATGGCACTACACACAACCAAAGTGAGTTTATAGACTTCTTGGTAGCCGACTACGGAGGTCGTTCTACTCCTTATGGAGACCTTACGTATGCCCATTGCAGTGGTGCATCTATACAATTGGCTTATGGCAGAAGCCTTAACGAAAGTACAGCTCAAACCATTATCAATAAAGGATATGGCTGGTGTATGTGGTTTGGATTCGATCCTTCGGGTACAGGCGGAACAAAGAACAACCGCATACACTCAATGAAACAATTCAACGTAGCGGCCAATGCTTTCTACGGCTCACAAGTAGCCGAACCTACCCGCGTATATAACAAGATAGGTGAAGGGAAATACGATGCTACCCCGTATGCGATTAAGTAATTATTCGCGTGCTTTGCTACGACTCACAATTACAACACCTGCAAATACTGCTGCCGCAGCCAATACCTTCTGCCAGCCCAAAGTATCCATACCCAAATAGATACTGACGCTGATGGCTATAATAGGCTGTACATAGGAGTACATACTCACCAGTGTAGGACGAATGCGCTTCTGTGCCACCGGTATGAGGAAGTAGGTGATAAATGTAGAACAAATTATGAGAAATGCCAGCTCGGCCACTATATTGCCCGGTAATTGGGCATAGTTGAGTGTAGTAAGTTCACTCAACGATAGCGGAAGTGACATTATCATCGAATAGAGAAAAATCCATTTCATAAATGTCACGACCGAGTAACGGCTTATAAGCGGCTTGAAGATACCCAAATAGAGCGAAAAACAGATACAATTGAGTATCATCAACAGCAATCCAACGGTAGTAGTTTGTGCAGTTCCCGATGCCGACACACTATTGAGCAACAGGAAAATAACACCGGCAAAACTCAGTATAACACCACCCGCTTTCTGCCAAGTAATGGGCTCTCGCAATACGATAGCCGCAATAATCATTGTATAGATAGGCGACATAGCACTCGTTATAGAGCAGTCGAGCGGTGTGATAGAGGGTATGGCAATAAGAAACGTGAGTTGTGTGAGCAAAAAGCCTAATACCGAGGCGGCCAATATCTTGGGATGATCGCGCCACGCCACCTTTTCTTGAGGCATAAAAAGCGAAATGAGCCAAAAGAGCAATCCGGCTCCTACCGAACGCAACGTAAACAAGGCAATAGGCGATATGAGTGCGCTACTTGTCAAGTCCTTACACACAATTATATTTACACCAAATATAGCATACGCCACAAAGCACGCTACGTGACCTATCACACTACTTGCTTTCATTATTCACATCCTTTAAATTGTATCTTCGGGTATATTGCTATGCTGCACTATAAAGGCGGCCACAATACCGGGTATCCAACCCAATAGAGTGAGCAGCGACACGATGAGTATATTTCGCATACCATATCCTACCACCGATAGTGGCGGACAGCATATAGTCAATATTATCCATTTTATTTGCGACATATTTTTCTACAGCCTACATACCCATCGTGTTAT
>JAFZDG010000128.1 GCA_017561285.1 Bacteroidaceae bacterium | reverse complement strand
GGATGCCTCGAGGGGCTAACTCTTCGGCAAGGCGGGCGGCGAGTATCGTTGTAGCGAGTTTTGAGCGCGAATAGGCTTTGAATCGACCATAGTTGCTGTCACTGAGATGATAGAAGTCTTTATCAACACGACCTATATAACGTGTAAGAGATGTCGTAAAGGTGATGTGTCCGCCCTCTTTAACAGAGGGTATAAGCAATCGGTTGAGCAAATATGTACCCACGAAGTTGACTCCAATGGTCATCTCAATGCCCTGCTGTGTTGTTGCATAGTGCTTGCACATTACACCGGCATTATTTATAAGGGCTTCTATTACAATATGCTCGTTTTGTATCTCTTGGGCAAAGTGTGCAACGCTATCGAGAGAGGCCAGGTCGAGTTGCATGATGCGCACTGTACCGCGACTCTCGCTATTGATTTTCTGGCACAAAGGGGCATCTTTGGCAATATTGCGACAAGCCATTATCACATTACGCCCCTCTTGAGCAAGGGCGCGTGTAATGGCCTGACCTATACTGCCTCCGGCACCGGTTACGATGGTATATGCGGTTTTCATTTCACTCTAACAAAGAATTTGCGTCTTATCCACATACGCAGGGGCGGTGGCAATAGGGTTACAAATACAAGTCCTATGTAGTTGATAATGCCGGGCATTATCTGCTTGCGACGACCAAATACGGCACGTAACGCTTTCTTTACCAACTTCTCGGGGGGTAGTAACACACCTAAATTTACGCCCAGTTTCAACCATTTGGGTGGCAAGCCAAGCAGACGTGTGGCCACACCTCCGGGACAAATAGCGGTGGCATATACGTTGTAATCGTACAACTCCCAATAGATAGAACGGGTGAAGACGCGTATAAATGCTTTGCTTGACGAATACAGTGCTATACCAAAATTGGGTATATAGGCCGACAACGACGACATATTGATAATCCATCCTCTGCGGCGCTCACACATATCGACCGAGAAGTAACGACACATTTGTGTGAGGGTGAGTATATGTAAGTTGATAAGCGCTTCGATGCGTGCCGGATCGGTGGCATTGACATCACGAAACATAAACATACCGGCATTGTTGACCAATATATCTATTTCGTGTCCTTGCTCGCGACACATATCATACAACTCTTTGGCTGCTTCGGCACGAGCCAAATCCATACATATCGATGTTACGGCTACGCCATATTTTTGTTTCAGCTCTTCGGCTACTACATGTATTTGTTCCTCATTGCTCACAATGACCAGTGCACAACCTTTCTCGGCGAGTTGACGAGCATACTCATAACCCATACCCGAACTTGCACCTGTTACGAGCGCCTTGAGGGTAGTAAAATCGGGATATTTAACAAAACACATAAGCTATTATCCTTTCTTTTTTATCTCATCAATCTCACGCAACAGACAGGGTGGCAACGAACCATCGGGCATATGCTGATGGCATACCATATCGAGCGAATACATACGGGCAATGCAATAGTTGACGTGGTCACAACCACAACGTTCGCGACCTTCGTCTTTCATACGATTTACGAAGTTCGGCTCATTGATAAGAGCACGTCCCATTTGTACAAATTGGAAGTTGTTGTTGAGTACGCGTTCAATACCTTCACGCGAGACACAACCACCCACATAAATAAGGGGCAAATTGAGTGCAGCGCGGAACTTGAGCGCATCCTCGAGGAAATAGCACTCTTTAAACGGCTGTGTCTTAATCATATATTTACCTACAGCCTTTACACCATATTTGAGCCACCAGGGATGCATATAATGCGTCATTGACTTTATAGGCATTTCGCCACGCATTACCACCATAGGAGCGCGGCTCACAAATCCGGCACTGAGTACAAGTGCGTGCGCGCCCAATTTTTCCAGTTCTTGGGCTATGGTAATGGCTTCGGGAATCTCTATACCACCTTTGAAACCATCATACATATTGGTCTTTACAGTTACTGCCATATCGGTACCTGCTGCCTCCATAACTTCGCTCATACACTCGCGCATAAATCGCATACGGTTGTCGAGCGAGCCACCATATTCATCGCGGCGGTGGTTGGTATAGGGCGACAAGAACTGGCTTATGAGATAACCATGACCAGCATGTATCTCTACGGCATCAAAACCGGCTTCTCGAGCCAAATTTACAGCTTTACCAAAGTCTTTGGCAACCGAAATAATCTCTCGTTTATTCATACCACGCACAATGGTGGGCGAATATAGATTGAAACCCGATGATGCTCCGATGGGTATCTGTCCGGCAGTAGAGATGTGTGTCATATTACCACAGTGTCCCAACTGAATAGATGCTGCAGCACCATGTGAATGAATAGAGTCGGTAATACGGCGCAAATCGCCCACAATCTCGGGGCGCATCCACAACTGCGACTCAAAAGAGAGTCCGCTACGCGACACCGAAGCATAGGCCAGCGTGGTCATACCAACGCCTCCGGCGGCTACACTCGTATGATAGTTAAACAACTTTTCTGACGGAGAGTAATCCTCTGCCATACCCTCAAATGCAGCCGAACGAATGGTGCGGTTGCGCAGTGTAAGAGGCCCTATTTGAGCCGGTGTAAAGAGGACAGAGTCGGCATACTTATTTTTTGTTTCCATAATCAATATATGAAAGGAATGATACGTTTACGTTTTTCACGAGTAAATTCTTCACCAAATTCATCGATATATCGGTTGTATATCTTGTGCGCGCGAGGTGCAAGGTTGGCAAAAGTCCACCATACAAATACAAGACCGGCCCACGACCAAGAGAGGATGGCAAAACCGGTCCACTCAAGCAACTCGCCAAAATAGTTGGCCGATGATACATAGCGAAACATACCGCCACGAGGCAAGTAATGCTGTGTATCACCCGGTTTGCGCAGGTTGCGAATGATGTGGTCGCTATGCAAGTTTACCGCCATACCAACAAAGAATATGATTGTACCTAATATGAATTGCGGTGTTGTAAACCAAGCAGTAGTATAGTAATAGGCCGGTGAGACATAGAACAACCAACCTCCTTGCATAAAGGCATTGAGTGTATTGAACAATACTCCACAAAGCATAATGCTTATAGCCATACGGCTCTTACCCTTGAAGAGGAGAGGAAAGATAAACGAACGTTGGAAGTAGTGCAACTGAAACAACAGAAACATAACCAACCGCACAGGATCATCGGTACGATCGCTCAACAGCCATAATATCAACATCGTAATGAAAACGGGGGATTCCATAATAACCCATCCCCAACGATTGGATATAGAGGGGCCCCACTTGGGACTGAAAAACACGCCATAACCGGCCTTGACAAAAAATAGTGCAACAAATACAATTACAGCTATTACAGCCATTGTGATAAGAAACCAATTGAAATATATTTCCATTGCAATCAATTATAAACAGTGTGATAAAAACTCGCCAAAATTACAAAAAAATTATGGCAATACCAACCTCTTTTCGAGATGTTTTCAGGTATGGCTTTTGTTTCGTAAAGATTTGTAAAACTCCTGTTACAATCTATACACCTTTTGTTGGATAAAGATTATAAAATCTGTACCTTTGCCGTAAACATAAAAACAAAGAATCAGATGAGAACAAGAGTTTTACTTTCTGCAATAGTATTGGTATGCTCAGCCATAGGAGCTATGAGTCAGTCTATCAATCTGCCCAAACCGGCATTAAGCGACACCGCCACATTGAAATATGCGCTGGAGAACCGTCAATCAACTCGCGAATACAATGCCAAAAAGCGACTCAATCGCCAGGAGATAGCCAACATACTGTGGGCCGGATGGGGTTATAATCGTAAGGATAAACGCACTGCTCCATCGGCAATAGACCGCCAGGAAATCACACTATATGTATGCACAGCCGAGGGCGTATTTCGTTATGATGCAGCCAACAACCGTCTCGATAAGATTTCCGACCAGAATATTATGAAGATATGTGGCAAACAAGACTTTGTGGAGAAAGCCGCCGCCAATATTATTTTTGTTTGCGACAAAGATCTTAGTGTCAGCACCGAGATGAGTGCTGTTTGCTGTGGAGCCATATCACAAAATATAGCTCTTTACTGTGCAGCAAACCATTTGGGCAATGTTGTACGAGCATCTTTTGATGGCGACAAGTTGCGTCAACAACTCAAACTAACAGGCAACAGCTATGTTATATTGACTCAAAGCATCGGTTACCCTGTAGAATAAATCATAATGAAATATTGCATACACACAGCTATTGTCGTTTTGCTGTCATTATATTTCGTAGCGTGCAACACATCATCAAACGATACCACACAGTACCCCGATGATGAAGATATTATGTATATCGAAACCGATAGTTTGCTTGCCGAGAGCAATATAGAACAAGTGGAGGTAAGTCGCAACAGCAAATTATCGAAAGGTTATCGCCGCACGTTCAATGACAAGAACGACGTACACTTGAGCATCGCTCAAAAGTATGGCATAGAACCACTTGAGAGCCTCAATGATGCAAGCATACGTCCATTCTACGAGTTAGCAAAGATAGATAGCTGCCAATACTACAGCATCAAACCGCTCACCCACTCGGCCCCTTATCTCACTCCGCGAGCCAAATGGATGCTGATGACCATTGGAAAAAATTTTCAAGATTCATTGGCTGCACATGGTATTGATGGATATCAAATCATTGTTACGAGCCTGCTTCGCACCGATGACAGCATACGCCGCCTGCGCCGCCGCAACAGCAACGCAAGCAAGAATTCGGCGCACCGTTATGGAACAACATTTGACATATCTTATATTCACTACAACCGCACCGACAGCGCCACTTATATGCCGGAGTATCAACTCAAACGCACACTCGCCGAGGTGCTCTACGACTTGCGCAACGAGGGACATTGCTATGTAAAATATGAAGTAAAGCAGAGTTGTTTCCATATAACTGCATGGTAATGGTATATAAAGAAAATGACGATGAAAAGATTGTTTATACATATTATCACAATAGCAACAACTATTGCACTACTCATAGCATGTAGCAACAAGCCATCTTCACAGCACACTACACTCGAAGAGCGAAACATTGTTGTTGAGCATGCGCAAGGATTCAGAATGGCACAAGGGAATGGATACTGCCGCATAGAGATAGTCAACCCCTGGGATACAACCGCCTTGTTGCGCACCTATATCCTCATCGACAGCCACGATACAATACCATCGATATTGCCCGATGGGACTATCATACGCACACCGTTGTGCAACTCTCTTGTTTTCTCTTCGGTACATTGCAGTCTGCTCAACGAGTTACAATGTCTCGATGCCATTGGTGGTATATGTGATAGCGAGTACAACTATCTTGAAGAGCTACAAAGTCGCATACAGGCCGGCACATTGATAGATGCCGGAAATTCTACATCGCCCGATATTGAGCAGATTATAGAACTTAATCCCGATGCCATCTTGCTATCGCCCTTTGAGAATGTGCGACACGATCGCATCGAAAAGACCGGTATCCCCATCATCGAGTGTGCCGATTATATGGAAAACACACCTTTGGGTAGAGCCGAGTGGATGCGACTCATAGGCCGATTGTATGGTTGTGAAGAGAGAGCCGACTCACTTTATAATTGCATCAAAGAGAGCTACCGACAAACGGCACAGCATATATCAGCGGTCGAAAACAAGCCGTTGGTTATTACCGAGCGCCGTATAGGACAGGTGTGGTATGTACCCGGAGGCAATAGCTATATGGCACGTCTCCTGTCCGATGCCGGAGCACGATACCCATGGAGCGACAACAACAACACCGGTTCTATCGCATTGTCGTTTGAGAGTGTATTGGAGCGCGGTCAAGATGCCGACTTTTGGCTTATCAAGTACCACGCACACAACGACCTCATTTATAACAACTTGAAAGAAGAGTATGCACCCAACGCCCGTTTCAAGGCATTTGAGAAACGAAACATATATGGCTGCAACACCCAATACTTGCGATACTACGAAGAGACACCCTTCCATCCCGAAAGACTGCTATTGGACTTGGCTGCAATATTTCATCCCACACATTTCAGCGAACACACCCCCTACTATTTCTCCCTTCTGAATGAATAAGAATAGCAACATATCGCGTAGCACGCTACTCATCGTAGGATTGACCATACTCACCATACTGCTGTGGGTATGCAACCTATTTATTGGCTCAGTAGATATTCCGGCCGCAGAGGTAGTCAATGCGCTCACCGGCCAACCTTGCGAGAAAGAGAGTTGGCGATATATTATTGTCGAGTCGCGCATTCCTCAAGCCATTACCGCCTTATTGGCAGGTTGCAGCCTTGCGGTTGCCGGATTATTATTACAAACAACCTTCAACAACCCTTTGGCCGGCCCTTCAATTCTTGGTATTGACACCGGAGCTGCATTGGGAGTGGCCGTAGTAATGCTTACCGGAGGCTCATTGGTTGCAAGTGCCGGATTTTCGGGCTTCTTGGCAACCATTTTCGGAGCATTTATAGGAGCATTGACCGTACTGGCCGTTATACTCTTCTTCTCGACATTTGTTCGCAACAACCTTATGCTACTCATCATTGGTATGATGGTTGGATACCTCACCTCATCGCTCATCTCGTTGCTCAACTTCTTTGCAAGCGCCAACCAGGTACACGCCTATACGATGTGGGGTATGGGCAATTTGAGCGGTGTATCACTGCAACAGCTTCCGGGTTACACTGTCGCCTCGGTATGTGGTCTTATAATCGCCTTTATGTTGTCAAAACCACTCAATGCTATGCTATTGGGTACAAGATATGCCGAGAATCTGGGTGTAAATATTGCATTGACAAGAAATCTATTGCTCCTTGCAACCGGACTGCTCACTGCCACAACTACTGCATTTTGCGGTCCTATAACATTTATCGGCCTATCGGTTCCTCACATTGCACGTTTGTTACTACGCAGCAGCAACCACAACACACTACTCCCTGTCACGATGCTGTGTGGTGCGATAGTCCTACTGCTGTGCAATATAATCAGTACACTTCCGGGTAACAATGGCATCATACCCATCAATGCAGTCACACCGTTGATTGGAGCCCCCGTCATCATTTATGTTATCGTAAACCAAAAGAAAATCAACTACTTCAACGGATGAAATCGACACCTGTCATATCGGCTCAACATCTCGACATCGGCTATCGCATCGGTGGCGAAAAGGTCAAATGCGTTCATTCCAATCTTAATATTGCACTCTATGCCGGCGAGTTGACTTGCCTGTTGGGAGCCAATGGTGCCGGAAAATCGACTCTACTACGCACACTCTCAGGTGCTCAACCACCATTATCGGGCGAAATAATGATAAACGGCAACTCTCTCAGAGAGATTGGTCGCCATAAGTTGTCGCAAACCATAGGCTTGGTATTGACCGACAAGACTGCAATCGGAGGACTTACCGTTCGCGAAGTAGTTGCATTGGGACGACAACCACACACAGGCTTTTTCGGCCGACTCTCGGCACTTGACAACAAGGTTGTCGATTCCTCTCTCGATGCCTGCGGTATTGCCGATAAGGGCGATAGATATATGGCATCACTATCGGACGGAGAGCGACAAAAAGTAATGATAGCCAAAGCTCTTGCACAAGAATGCCCTATTGTTTTGCTCGATGAGCCTACTGCATTTCTCGACATTGTGAGTCGCATAGAAGTTATGTCGTTGCTGCATCGCATAGCTACCGAACATCATAGAGCCATACTCCTCTCAACCCACGATATAGAGCAAGCTCTTGTACTGAGCGACAGACTGTGGTTGCTATCGCGCGAAGAGGGACTTACAACAGGTGTTACCGAAGACCTTATCCTATCGGGCAGTCTCAACAACCTCTTTCCGCACAGCGACATCCATTTCGACCCGCTTCATGGCAGCTACTACCCCACCGTACACCGCAATAAATCGGTTACAGTAGTGTGCCAAGATGAGACACTGCTACACTGGACCATCAATTTACTCAATCGCAACGACTACGGAGCTTCGCTCGACACAACGATACCTTGCAACCACCTCATACAGATAGAAAAACCCAACCACATCATATGGCAAGAGGATGGTAAGACAACCACACTACACTCATTTGAGGAGTTGGTGCAAGAAATAAAAGCCAAAGAGGTGTGATAAACAACTATACTCGCCCCCGCACACGAGCTACAGCATACCGCAGCGCAAAACCGATATGACGCAATACGGTAGGTATTGTTCCGTAGTGACGACACATAACCGCAAAACGCTCTTTGAGCGATGCCCTATGATGTCGGGTTGTTTCACCTTCATTGAGGTAGTCGATGAGAGTGAGGTGTGTATTCAATAGTTGATTGGTCTGTTTCATACAACGTATGCACCAATCTACATCGGCCGAATAGCGATATTGCAAATCGTACATAGGGGCTATATCGCGACGAGCTATAAAGGCTTGATGACACACCAACATACCATTTTTAAAGCTGCGCCAAGTAAGTTTTTCGGGAGCTTTGAGCCTACGCATCATCAGGAAGTTACGGTCGGAATCTACTATAGCAGTCTCTCCATACACCACACCGGGACGATTGTTACCAATGGCATCGGCCACTTGTTGCAAGGTATCGGGCGTGTGAAAGGCATCGCCGGCATTGAGAAAAATAAGATATTCACCCACAGCCATCTTCAATCCTTTGTTCATTGCATCGTACAAGCCTTTGTCCGGCTCACTTATGAGTCGGGTATGCAAAGGAGAAGCCTCTACAAGTGCTACGGTATTGTCCTTCGAAGCTCCATCAACAACAATATATTCGTAGTTGGTAAACGTCTGCGACTCGACACTGCGCAATGTTGGTGGCAATGTCGCAGCAGCATTATAAGTAATGGTAATAACAGAAAACAGAGGTTGTGCCATAGCAATATCATTGAGGCCGTAAAGATAACGAAAGAGTATGATATATAATGTGCAAAAGAGCGATTTTCTCTACTCGAAATAGAACGAGAGAATAATCATACTCGATACCATTTTCTTGAGTGAATGGGTATATTTTATATCGGTAGGATTGGGGAACTCTCTATTACGATCGAGCACATCGGTAAGTCCTATACAAAATTTAATTTCGGGTATAAACTTAAAATACGGCATATAAGTATCGCATCCGAAAGCAAAGGTTGCATAGCAATCAAATTTGTTCATCTTCAAGAACGAGTTTTCCTCTTTGGCGACATCAAGTGTACCCATCAAACCGGCCGAAATATATGGTCGTATATTGTCCCAACGGCGGGCACTGAATTTGAGGTCGAGTGGCAACACCACATAGTTCGACTTGATATTTTGCGACTGCATATCGCCGGTATTATATTCTCTGAATTTCACCACCTTATTTCCGAAAAATATACCCGGAGTAAGGCGCAAATTGAGATGCGGACATAGATATAAATCGGCCATAAGGTTTACACAGAAACCGGGAGAGAACGAAGGCACTTCCATATACCAGGTTTCACCCTCGGGCGTTGTATAACCGTTGTGTGTGAATGTAATATCTTGCACGTGCGTACCCACCGAAAAGCCAAAGTGCACCAACTTGTTATCGACAAACGGCAAATTCTGCAACTTGCGTCCACGCCCTCCGGGCTGAGCAGCTGCAGTAAATACCCCTATAACGGTCAACGCTATTACGAGTACACATTTTATATATCGATGCACATTCATCACTAAGCTATAAACGGCAAAACGCTTGCTTTATTGTCTGCAGCCTACAATATTTCATTGTCTAAAAGTATAAAAATATCCCCACTGTCACATCACTTTCGTACAATGGGGATATTCTGTTATATTCGAACGAACGATCAATCTATCTAACGCTCATTGAGCACTACCTTACGCACTGTTGTGCCTTGCTTCATAATGTAGATACCACGAGAAGGATTCTCAATGCGGCGGCCACTCAAGTCGTAGTATTCGACAGGGGCATTGTTGTCGTCACTTATTACATCGTCCACATCGGTGTGGTTTTTATCCCTGATGCTCAATTTTATTTGCTGCGGACGTGTAGCAGAACCTCTATCTTCAATTTGCATATACCAGCGGAAAGCTCCCAGCATATATGTTTCGTCAGTGGGTACCTCAAGCATACTTTGTTGCAAGGTATAAACATTGTATTGCTGCAACAAATCGCTCGATATGGTATTGTATGTACCGGTAAAGTAATATCGGTGCATCATCGATGCGCAATCATAGCTATAACTATAGGTAGGTTGCACCATTACATCCTCGACAACCAACTCTTTCTCTCCGGGTGCTATGGCCCTAACAAGATAGGGATAGTTGGCTCGCAATATACCATCTGTCACCTTGATAGCTTCCAACTCGGTGAGGTCTATCTCGCCATCATTATCATCGTCATACTGATGTACATTGTTGAGATATGCTACCTCCAACTCTGTTGCGAGCGTTTCATAGGGCACTTCAAAGGGCACATACCAAGCTTGCCAATCGGTATTGTCAAAATGGCGAATATAAGTCAATTCATTGCAATACGTTTTATCTGTTACTTCATACGATACGACATCATCGTATATCACTAATTCGTCAACGACTGCCGATGTGAAACGGACACCAAATAGGGCCTGATACCACCATTGATCATGGAGGGCATCACCTACACCAAAATAAAAATCATCGGCAAATGTTATTTTCAAGACCTCATCGCTTTGCGATATTTGCATTACCACATTATTTGTTACATCTATGTTACTGCCATCGGTCGAATATCCGATTACCATTTGATGGTCGGAGTCTTCATACAATATTTGTCCCATTGGCATAGAGAGTGTATTATCGGCCTCGTTGTATATTGCATAAACGGGAGAGATGTATTGAGCATCGAGATTTGAGAACATACAGATAGGATGTATCCATACTTTATTTGCCATATGCTCATCGACGGTTATGTTTACTTGCCACTCTTCATCGGGATAACCCGAGAATGCACTGCTGGCAAAAGCATTGTAATTGCCGGCCAAGAATTGTGCATTGCTTGTGTCAATGGTAATATCAAACTCTCTCTCACACGACTCGCCTGTAGCGATATTCGTTACCTTCATACGCAAATATCTAAACGCATCACTATCGGCAATCGGTTCGGTCGATACGAGTTTATTATCAACTACAATGTAAGGCGACTGCATATTTTGTGAATCATACAACTCATAAGCAAAAGAGGCATTAGAATCGTCACACAAAACACTTACATCGGCCAACTCAATACCGGCCGGCGTTCCGAGTACAAAGGTTGTTTGACTCAACTCTATTCCGTATGGTTGAGTAGAAACGGCACCCGTATTCTTGGTAAATGTAATATTATACAATGCCTGATAATAGCCATCTTGATAAGCAATAAGCATATCATTCCAAGTGATTTGAACTTTGTCACCTATTGTGTAAGTAGCCATAGCGCTACCGGACAATACAACGTCACCTGTATAAGAACCCAATTGAATATTATAACCCGCTCCGCTAAACAATGTTTGTCCGAGAGGAAGTTCAATTGTATTTCCATTCACATATGCATATACCGATTTGATATCGCTATCGATCAAACCGGCAAAGGGTGCAAGAATAGGCTGTATCCATATCTTATTGGACTCATTGCTATCTATTGTAACATTAACCAGCCATTCCTCATCGGGACGATCTTGGAAGCCACTATTGGCAAAGGCACTATATGTACCTTCGAGATAGGTTATATTGCTCTTACTAAAAACAATATTCGTTAAAGCCTGATACCACCACTCATTGGCCAATGCATTACCTACGCCAAATATATAGCCTTGAGCAAATGATATTTCTGTTGCACCCGATGTCTTATTTATGTGCATTATAGCACTCATACCGTCAGTATATATCTCCTGGCCATCTTCTGTAGCACCTATTACCATTTTATATTGAGAATCTTCATATAGCACTTGTCCAAGAGGCATCAGAAGCGTATTATCGGTAGCATCATAGGTTGCATAAATGGGAGAGATATATTGAGTATCAAGATTACCAAACATACAGATAGGGTGTATCCATATCTTATTGGAATCGTACGCATCTATTGTAATTTCAACCGACCATTCCTCATCGGGTTGATTTTGAAAGGCACTATTGGCAAAGGCATGGTATGTACCAAGCAAGTCAGCAAGAGCCCCATTAGGCTCATCGGTCGGAACATCCTTCTTAAAGTCAAATGTGGTTATACCATCATTATAGGCTATGTTGGTAATGGGCTTGTCGTAGATTGTGTTATTATACACCTGCATCTTGGGATTTGACGAAGAGGTAAGTGCAGTGTTTCCGCCATAAGGATACAAGTCGCCATACAAGTCATTTGTGCTCCAACTGTCATCGGCAGGGATGAGTTTAAATCGCTGACGTGCAGGATCATCATTAGGGCCATTTTGGTCCCAAACCCTCTTATCATAATCAACTGCTATTACCATCATACCCTCGGCCGGCAAATAGGTATCCCAACCCTTGCGGCAACGTGTCTCGAGTGTGATATACTGATTTTCGTTGCTCGATGTTATCTTATAAGCAGCACTCTTATCACTACTCACATCAGGCATACTGATGGATGTTTCTTCCACGAGTTCGTTAAACTCCAACCATCCGCACAACGAACGTTCATAGGCATTGTAACCAACGGGAACATAAGCATTACCGGCATAACATCCGCCATCCATAAGGCTCCACATACTCACACCCATTCCACCGCTACCATCCACATCATACCAATCGGGGATACCAAGCGTATGACTATACTCATGGCAGAATGCACCAATACCTTCGAGATTAGAACCCGAGTTTCCGGAAAGCTCGGACGAGCAAGCATAAGCACCCAACTGTACGCCGTCAATTTTTACGGTACGACCGGCTCCGCGATAGATATCCCAAGCATGGGGCCAAATAGTTTCGGCAGGAGCACCACTACTCTCGGGATAACCGGCATAGATAACATATACAAGATCTACCCAGCCATCACCATCCAAGTCGTAATCCGACATATTTACCAATCCTTGCTCACTGGCCAATTCACAGGCCTCCGACACCATTACATCGGGATAAGCATCCTGTCCATAGCTATTATTACCGCCATAATACTCCATATTCTTACTCAATGTAACAGGGCCAATAACATCGAAGTTGGGAACAAACTGTCCGTAGCTCTGAGCTATAAAGTAATCGCGAGCCGAACCTATCGAACCATGCTCATCACTATAGCCTTCGTTGTTCATTTTAGCATCGATGCTGCTTTGCGAGAAGGTGAAACTCTTATCATTGAATGCTGCCAGAATAATAACACCTTTCACCTCACGATTTTGGGCCGCAGCCGCCTTGGCTGCACGACGCATTGAGGCTGCGCCTTCTACTCCATCCTTTACATCAATCACTCTACGCTCTTTGTTGGCTTTATACAACTCGCTATGACGAGCCATCACGCATTGACTGTTTTTTACATTCAATAGTTGTGCTTTACCCACAATCTCATTGCTTGCCACAAGTCTGTTTTGTGCATCGATGGTAGTATAACGATAATAACCATCCTCGCACAATGTTACAGGCATACCATCTTCGGTCGTATAATAGTGATAATACTCATCGCCACACAACTGCAGTACAATTGTACTACCATCGGGCTGCGTAACAGAGTGAGGCACTTGCCTGGCCGGCACTGCATAAACGGCAATACTGCACAATAGACACGCTATGGTGCAGAGTAGTTGTTGTAATCTGTTATTCATAGTAGTTTTAGTATTTATTTGTAAATCAACACTTCTGTCTATCTCCTATTACTCGCCTTTGTGACTGAAGTAGTAGTCCAACACATCGTGAGCCGCAGTAAACGAGCTCTGCATATTGGTGAGGATACGATGCTCCTTTTCGTCCAACAACTCGAGAATAGTAGGATCATTGTAGAAGTGGTTGCGCAACTTCTCGTCAATGGTCTCGTACATCCAATACTTGGCTTGCTCCTGACGTTTGTGCTCAAAGTAGCCATTGGTATGCACAAAGTCGAGATACTCATATATCATATCCCACACCTCGGCTATACCCAATTCGTAGTATCCCGAATAGGTGAGCACTTTGGGCGACCATCCAGAAGGTGGCAACGGGAACAGATGCAATGCATTGCGGAATTGCGCTTGAGCCAACTTGGCTCGTTCTATGTTATTACCATCGGCCTTGTTGATAACAATGCCATCGGCCATCTCCATAATACCACGTTTGATACCTTGCAATTCATCGCCGGTACCGGCCAATTGTATGAGCAAGAAGAAATCGACCATTGAGTGTACGGCGGTTTCGCTCTGTCCCACACCTACTGTTTCAACAAAAATATTGTTGAAACCGGCAGCCTCACACAATACAATCGTTTCGCGTGTTTTGCGGGCAACACCTCCTAAAGAGCCGGCCGAAGGGCTGGGGCGAATAAAGGCATCGGGGTGTATCGACAACTTCTCCATACACGTTTTATCGCCAAGAATACTACCCTTTGAACGTTCGCTACTGGGATCAATGGCCAATACAGCAAGTTTGTTTCCGGGTTTCTTGAGT
>JAFZDG010000127.1 GCA_017561285.1 Bacteroidaceae bacterium | reverse complement strand
ACAGAGTAGGGATAAGCGTGTGCAACAGTGTACTCAATAAGGTCTGTAGCACCACTCATTCTGAAACCTTTGCCTGAGTTTACACCCATAGCATAAGAAACTACGTTTTCGTCATTTTTGAGAGGAGCTTGCCAGAATGCAGCCATTTCGGTAGTACCGGCTTTAACTTCAACCTCATCGATAGCCTTCAAAGCAGCCTCGTTGCGAGTATATTTCACATTGATTGTAGCAGGCTCAGACTCACCGTTAGCATATTTTGCAACAATACCATAAGTATATTCATCATTGGTCAAGTTCTCATCAAGGAACATTTGATCATTAACAGTACCAACAACCTCGCCATTGCGATAGATGTCATAACCAAGCACAACATCGTCTTCGGCACCTGTCTCAGCATTTGTCAATACAGCCGAAATAATCCAAGATATGCGCATCTCGTAGGCAGTACCCTTGCTGCTTTCATAGAGTGAGTAGAACTCGGGTTCTGCAGCTTGACGCAAGAGGTCTGAGTAACCGGGAGTAGCCTCACCATAGATAGCACCAATAACCTCATGTGATGCAACAGTGAAGTTTGAAGCATCAATATCAACTACAACAAGTACATTGCTCAATGCATCGAATGAAACAGGAGTATCAAGGTCAACAATATTAACATCACCCAAAACCAAAGAGCTTGTTTCAATCTTTTTAGCAGCTTTTTCTACACCGTCAACAATTACTTTCACTGTATAAACAGCCTCTTTGTTGATGGGGAAGAAACCTACACGTGAAATTGTGTGTGTATTGCTGTAAATTTCAACCATATCGGTAGGCAATTTGATACCGGCCAAGAACGATACAACACCACCACCGAAGCCGGTTTTTGTACCATTGATGTTATAGTATTGAATAGTAGGGAGGTTAGATGCAGGTGCATTCCAACGCAATCTCAAATCATTGTAGTTGGTTGCCTTGAACTCTATATTTTGAACTTTGTTGAGAGGATCTTTGGCAACAACAACGGTTACAGCCGAACATTTATCAGACTCAACGATTTCACCATTCTCGTCTTCGTAGAGAGCCGATACAGCATAGCTATACTCACCTTCGGCAACATTAACGTCCATATAAGCACGCAAATCGGCCGATATTTCGCTCAACATTTCGTTGTTGCGATAAACACGATAACCGATAACATTGGCTGCATTCATCAATGGCTCGTTCCATTCAAGACGAACGTTGTTAACTGCAAGGAGTTTTTCGGCTTTGAGTGCAACGGGTGCGCAGTATGTAATCTCTTGATCGAGTTTGATAACCATAGAAGCCCACTCACCTACAGGAATACCATTGTCCAAAGGATAACCCAAGAGAGCAAAAACAGTGGCATCATCGTTCATAGCAACAGCATATTGAGTCATAAATGACTTACTATCGATTTCTACGCCATAAACATTTTTCAACCACTCATCAAACTTATAAGCTTTTCCATCTTTAGGCTCATAAACATAACCATAGTAACCGCGTGCACCGGTAGCATCGTCTTGGAACTCCTCACCACCCAATACAAGACCATCGTTGTTTACATAGAATATGCTTTGTTTCCAGCACATGGGGTGAATCCAAGGCAATTCTGTCTTTTCTTTGGTTTGCAAATCATAAACAAATTTGTGACCGAAAGACTCGCAAACGATTTTGTTACCATCGGGCGAGAAGAAACGACCAGCCTCAAAAGCTGTAGGCATGGGGCTGAGATACTCTAAGCCATCAGCTGTCCACAAAGAGATTGAACGGTTGTAACCCTCTTCACCTTTCTCGTCAACAAAAGTTTGATAACTCCAACCTGTTGCCATAGAACCATCGCGAGATACAGCATAGCTCACACCGGCTCTTTCGTAGGGGAAGATGCAATCAAGTTTACCATCCACCCAGCGAGCAGGAGCAATATAACTATCAGTAGGACCATTTTGGACATAACCTACAACAACACGACCATCGGCCGAGATTCCAGATGCTTCTGAGCCATAGGCAATAACACCTTGATCCTCCATAGGAGAGTTGTCAAGACGAGTCCATACACCATCTTTGTAGATACCGGCTACATATACACCCAAACCGGCAGGATGAAGAGTGTAATCGGTATAACCACCACAAACCACACCTTCGTCAGTAACACCATAAGCCGAAGACTCATCAATATCAGAGAGGAATGTAGTCTCACCCGATTCAAGATTCCAGAGGACACCTTGAACGAAAGAGGTACCATCACCATAGAGACCGCAAGCCCATTTGCCATTGGGCGACATTGACATCACTTGGAAAAGTGTAGGGCTTGTAATGAACATTGCACCTTTCTCAGCGAATGCACTTAATGCTACGATAATAGCAGCACAAAGAATAGACAATTTTTTCATTTGTTTTACAAATTAAGTTTGAAAATTATTTGATTAAGATTTTTTTATTGGCTATACCATCAACTGTCTCTATCGACACGATGGCAACACCGGCATAATTTCCGGTATCGGCTACCACTACTCCGGCATCGTAGGCTTGGGCTATAAGACGACCATCTACGGCATAAACGCGCACTGTGGCACGACCATCAATGTTGCTTACATAAACCTTGCCATCAGCAGCTTGCACATTGTATCGTACAACGTCTTGCACATTGTTTTCAACGGCAGCAGTCCAGTCTATATCTTCTGTGTTGACACGACAAGCTGCCAAGAGGCTCTTATCGCGAGTAAAAATAACTACAGCTGTGATAGAGATATTCTTTACATCATACACATATGCATCATCAAACAAGGGTGTAGAGGGCATTGCAATAGTATCGACAACTTCATAGTCGGTATAAGTGGCGAGTGTGTCGTTGGGCAAAGAAACAGGAACGCCTTCAAAAGCCGATTCACTACCGCGACCAACGTTGTGGAAGAAAGTGAGTGTTGCAGGAATCGTACTGGGCAAGAAGTTATACTCACGACAGCTTGCAGTCTGACAACTGTTTGACTGCGCATACTTTGAGTTGGTGGGTTGGTGTACGACATTTTCCGAGATGATATATCCGACACGATAACGGTCGGTTGTGTTATCATACTCTTGCGAGAAACGTACAGTACTCTTTATCTCAAATTTACCATCTTTGGTATATTTTACTTCAGGAACAATCTCGGCAGTAACAGGCTTGCGCATAGCTTTGTAAATATTACCATCATCCTTAGCTGTTTGCGACACCATACCTACTCGACGATCATAGACCATACCGGGAAGATTGTGTACCCAATAAGCAAGACCGCTGTGATATATAGCATCGGCCATAGGCTCATTTGCACCCGACGCACAGTGACCTTCGACCATAATAATGCGATTGCGGAAACGTTGCTCATACTCGTGCAACATAATAGAACCTTCGGGGCAATTGTTGCACCATGTACCGGTAAATTTCTCAACGAGAATATTGTGAGGGAATGCCGAGCAATATACAGTATCGCTCTGGCTCCATATAACCTCACCATTGCGTGATTTTTTAACACCTACCTTATAATCGAGCGTACCCTCTTCGGGGGTAGGAACCGAGAATGAAAATTGAACATCTTCACCGGGTTTCCATAAAACAGGCTCAAGCTCACCGGTCCATGAATATACCTCATCGCCTACCATTACCACAGGCTCAAAGTAGTCTTCAGAACCCATATTGCGAATGGCTCCACACACCTCTATATCTTCGCCACCGGTTGCCGACACATCGGTATGATTGATGAGCATATATTCATTACAGAACTCACCAACTTTGATATTGTCAATACCGAGCAAAAATTTATCTTTTCCGGTATGAACAAAGGCGATATAAATATTTTTTCCTTCGTAGTCGGCCAATGAGATGATATGGCGACGTACGAAATAGTCTTCTTCTTCAACTGAATAGACCTCAACGAAATCGGCAGTTGTGTTACTACCGGTAGAAATCAGAACTTTATAGCTTTCGCGGAAGTCGTAGTGCACCGACATTGCATCCCAAGCGAGAACAGCAGCTGCCGATTTAATATTGATTTGGGGCAAAATCATCCAGTCTTCGACAGGATAATCATATGAACAAAAAGCCGAACTCATAGCAGCAGTACAGCCTTTGTCGTACTGACCTGTAGCCCACGAGCCTTTAGAAAGGTCAATACGAGAGATACCACTCTTGGTGGGATTTTCATCACGATCGAGAAGTGTATACTTCGATGAAATACCTTTCTCGAAGGTTTCTTCAAAATATACGTCATCGGCCATTACAGGAATGCTTATGGCCATAGAGAGAAAGAGAACTGAGAATAATTTTTTCATACTTTGTTTTAAACAGGTACGAGTGTGCGCTATTAAGCACACACTCATACACATATAAATATTAGTTATTGTCTATCACAGATGTTCTTAGAGAGCAACTTTGACAATTTGTACATCATTACCAACCTTAACAACGGCTACATAAACACCGGCAGGCATAGCAGCGAGGTCGTATTGTTGCTTGTTGTTGTAAGTGGCAACCATAGCACCGGCAGCATTGTAGATAACTACATTGGCAGTGGGCTCGGTATAGAGTGTCTTACCGGCTACGTAAGCAGAGCCTTCGAATGATACATTGTCGAGAGCGCTCAATACCAATTGGAACGTTTCGCTTACACCTTCCGACTCACCAAGAGCATAAATAACTTTTACCTCTACATCGGTAGAACGTACTTGATTGGCAATATTCTCTGCATCTTCGCGATAGATCCACACACTATCATTGGTGTTGGTAGTTTGTGAAACGGGAATCTTGAAGCCATCTTGATAAACGTTGTAGTTGAGGATTTCGAAAGCAGTTTGGGGAGCATCCCATGCGAAGTGTATCCAATAAGCGGGCATAGTACCTACTTCGGGATCGCGATACTCACCCTCTGTTTGGCCTGTGTAACGAAGATTGCTAACGGGATCCAATTGAGCTTCCAATGTAAACAGTACAGGAGCTGTAGCATTGAACGATTGTTGAGAAGCAGCATCATATGTTTGAACGATATACTCGTAAGTACCGTTTTCAACGTTTACATCACGATAACGGATAATACCATCAACAGCTGTAGCAGTAACAGTATCTACGGGAATCCAACCACGCCAGATGATGTATTGAGCATTGGCAAGTTTGATTTTGGGGAAGTTACACTCAATCTCGATAGTATTGGGCGAAGCTGCAGTAGAAGCATCGGTCACTACAAGATTTTGAGGAGTGAGGGCACCGTTGAGAGGAGAGTAAGTCTCCATAGTATAACGGCCATTGTCTTTCCAACTTTCAGACTTCAAATCGTAATTTTCGTCATAGCGTTTATAAACCATATTACCTTGATGCACACGAACAGTGCGAGTAGACTTAACAAAACGGTCGGTAGCTTTATAAGTTTGCTCGTCATACCAGGGGATATAACGGAGTTTCATTGTCATCACGTCATATTCGTCATACTCGTAGTCGTATTTCTCGCTTGCCAAACCTTCGGGAGTACGAGATTCTTCGGCTATCAAACGGCCCTTGCTATCGTATGTAAATGTAGTGTTGTAGCTGCTGGTAGCATACATTGCATGAACGAACTCTGCATATCCGGGATTGCCAAACTCATCGAATTGGCTGTATGTAGTAGTTGAATACAACTTGTCATACTCGGTAGAGCCCCAGTTTTTACCTCTATCGGTCATTGTTACAAGACGGCCTTCGGCATCATATGTAAACTCTTGCAAGCGGCTGCTGGTTGTATCTTCTTTGCTGATCAAACGACCGTGTATATCGTATTGATATACATAAGTCATCTTATTCTTACTCCATTCGCCCAGTACATTCATTTGACGATAGAACTCAGAAACGAGTTGTGCCTTATCGTTATACTCATAGAAGTAGTGGTATGTAGGAACAGTTGTGCCATCGGTTTGATAGCCATAGTCCATACGGCGAGAGAGGTTGTTGTTGTTGTCGTAGATATAGTAGTTGATGCTCGATGCACCGGGAGTACCCATATGGTCGCCATAGTTTTTCTCGTATGTGAGATAATATTTGATATTAGGCTCACCTTCAAAGTCGGCACTGTTGTCCCAGAACAATGAAACATATTCACCCTCTTTCACACCGTGCTCATAAACTACGTCAATGCGGATGTTGGCAGCTTCGTCATCAACCATACTCAACTCGCAGTTTCTTACATCACCCTCAATCTCTACGAGAGGATAGGCCCAAGGATATACCCACACTTTGTAACCAAGAATAGGATCTTCACAAGGTGCTACATCCCAAGCGAGTTTAACAAAGAATGATTCATAGCTACCGACATCGGGATCGTTGTATGTGCCATGATAACCACCTACGACGCGAATATTTTCGGCGGGGTTGAGGAGCACTGTAATCTCAGCAACAGCAATATCCGAGCAGTTGTAGTAGATGTCGTTGGTAGCATCGTATGTTTGAACGATATACTCATAAGTGTTGTTTTCGAGGCCTGTTTCAACGAACTCGATTTTGCCATCAACAGCCTCAACAATACCGGCGATGTT
>JAFZDG010000013.1 GCA_017561285.1 Bacteroidaceae bacterium | reverse complement strand
GGTGGTGAGTGGGGTGCCATCGCAGGATTGGCAATAGGTATGTTCCTGCCCTGGCCTTGGGGGCCTATGGCCGGGCCGTTTTTGGGAGCTTTTGTAGGCGAATGGGTTGTTTCGCGACAATCGTCCGACCGCGCTCTGAAAGCAGCATTAGGCTCGTTCTTATCTTTTTTTGTGGGTATAGGAATCAAGTTGCTTGCTTGTGTAGGTATGCTTATGAGCGCACTTATGGCCATAGCATAAGGGAGAAGAAGAAAGCAACAACTGCAAACATTTGTTAAATAGACATCGTTCACACAGAGATGGTCGCAAAAAACACTATCTTTGTATGATTGATGCCGCACATTTATGCGATACAGAGAAAATTACGCACAACAATACCCATAGCGCAATGCCATATAAAAATATAGGAATCATAATCACAACATTTATAGCCTTACTACTTGGAAGCGGAATGGTCGCGGCACAAGATAGTACGGAGGTTGTTATACCCGACTTTGAGCATATAAAGAGAGAGGTGAACAATCCTCATTCGGCCTACTACTACCCTATACTCACAGCCAAATACAACTCGAACGATACGACAATGACACTCGATGAGTATCGTTATTACTATTTGGGCTACACTTTTCAGGAAGACTACAACCCCTATCGCCGCTCAGAGTTTTCGCACCAGATAGACCACTTATATAAACAGGGGCGCAAACTGAGTGTTGCCGAGTATGAGAATTTGATAAGGTTTGCACAACAAACTCTCAACGATGATCCATTCGACTTGCGTCAAATAAACATTCTTATATACGCACTCAAAGGCACACACCGCCACAAAGAGGCTGCCATATGGCAATACCGCCTCGATCACATCATAGATGCTATATTGAGCACCGGCGATGGTATTACGCCCGAGAGCGCATGGCACGTGATATACCCCACCCACGAGTATATTATACTGAACTGCCTGGGTATGAAGGGTGTTGAATTTATCTTTGTAGAACCTTGCTACGATTATATAGAAATAGAAGAGAACAATCGCCGCATCGAGGGATTCTACTTCAACGTAGAGCGTATCTTGGATGTGTATGACACGAAATACTGCCACGAAGAGGGCGATGAAACCTAATAATAACAACTTAAAAAAAACAGAAAATATGAAAATTGAAAACGGAAAATGGGTGGAGTTGCAATACGAATTGTATGCTTTCACCGAAGGCGAAGCTGAAGAATTGATGTTCAGCACAGAACCCGAAGCTCCCGAGTGCTTTGTATATGGCGTTGACGAAGCCGTAGTACCCAAGTTTATGGAGCGCATTGCAGGTCTTCAAGCCGGCGATACATTTGATTTTACGCTCGGCGTAGAAGATGCTTTCGGTCCTCGTTCGCAAGAGCATATGATGAAACTCGACCGTCAAGTATTTGAAAACGAAGAGGGCGAAATAGACAAGCGTGTATTCCCCGGTGCACAAATTCCTATGCGCACTACCGAGGGTGCTGTTGTCTATGGTATCGTATTGATGATAGAAGATGATGGCGTAACGGTTGACTTCAACCACCCCCTTGCAGGAGAAAACCTCCACTACAAAGGCGAAGTAAAAGTTGTACGCGATGCTACCGAAGAGGAGTTGAACCCCCATCACGGATGCTGCGGCTGCGGCAGCCATGGATGCGGCGATAGCGGATGCGGCGATGGTTGTTGCGATGGCTGCAACGGTGGCTGCAACTAATCCTCATCTTGTATAAGGGTACACCCTCAGTGATTAAATAAAAGATAGGATAACAAAAGAGAAGGTCTTTAGAGTCTTGGCCGACTCTAAAGACCTTAATAATATAATTGCATGAGCAAAGAAGCTCGCCGAGGTGCTATATATAATTATCTCAACCTATTGCTCATAGCAGCAACCGGTATTTTTCTCACACCCTATATGGTGCGATGTATGGGTGCTTCGCAATATGGCTTGTATGCATTGGTGGGCGCACTGATTCCCTACCTTTCGCTTCTTGACTTGGGTATGAGTAAGACAATTACCCGCTATGTTGCACATTATCGCACTCACAACGACGAGCAGAGCGAGGCGCAGTTTCTCACATCTACCACCATTATTTACGGTTTTATTACCATAATATTGTTGATTATAGGTGCAAGTATATACCACTATAGCGACAATATATGGAGCCATCGTTTTACACCGGCCGAACTGGCCGATGTAAAGCGTATGATACCTATCATTGTTATGGCTCATGCCATTATTATTCCCGGTAACGGATTTACGGCCATTTGCAACGGATGTGGCAAATTTGCCTTTCCTCGCATCGTACTCCCTATTAAATATGCCATAAGGATTGTAT
>JAFZDG010000126.1 GCA_017561285.1 Bacteroidaceae bacterium | reverse complement strand
GGCTGCGTTCATAGCATCAACATCGGCAGCTGTAACATCGGCAGCGCTATCATAGTTAAATGAGCCCAATGATACATGATTATTATGACCTGATAATTTCTCAGCACCGTTGGTGAGTGCCCATGAACCAATGATAGTAGCATTGGTAGCCGAACCTATTATAGTACCGGGAGTTTTGGCAGAGATAGTAGAAGCTGAATAACAAGCTACAATACTACTCAATGTATTGGCGTGAGCATTATCTTTCAATGATATACCTGTTATACCACCGGCATTGCCATTGGTTGCAGTAATGGTTGCATCGGCAGTGCTACCGCAAGCGATAACATAACCATCGGCATTATGAAAATAGTCGCGAGTATAACCTACGATACCACCAACCTCGGTCTTACCTGTTACATTGGCACTGTTAACACAGTTTTCCAACACAGCACCATAGTTTCTACCACAAATACCACCTACAGTAGAACCCGAAACAGTTACAGTAGAAGATACGATTGTACAGTTCTTTACGTAAGCCAATGCTTCGTTATAACCTTGTCCGCTGGCACCACCTTTGCGGCGATAGTTACGACCTACAATACCACCAACCTCATTGCTACCTTTCACAGCAGAGTTCTTCACGTGTACATTATTTACCAATGTACCATCTTGAGCGCGTCCTACAACTATACCCATATGGCTGGCATCTTTGCTATATACAACGGCATTGTCAAATACAACATTCTCGATAGATGCACCCTTGTTCATATAGCCTACAAAACCTACTGCAAAATTATTATTTGCAATACGCAAGCCGCTGATAGCATTGTTTTGACCTTCGATTTTGCCGGTAAACAATGTACCATTCACAGCCTCGTCATAGGTAGAGGTAACAGGCATCCAGTTGCTACCGCTGGGTATGCCATCGGTAACTGTGATGGGCTCGCTACCAAACTCGTATGTTTGCTCGGCAGCGTTCTCCACGATTGCATAGGCGGGCATAACGATGCCACACATCAACTTAAGGTCGAGTTGCTCACCATGATTGACCATATAGCCCCATTTGAGCAAACCTTCGGCTGTATAAACCTCGGCAACAGTACCATTTACTACGATATCTTCGCCATCAAATACCACCTCAAAGAACTCGCCGTTGGCAATAGACTTATAACCCTCTTTTACGAAGTTGGTGTTTGCACCTTCGGCGGCATTGTTAGCGGGGTCGAAATTGCGGAATTTACCACCTGTAACCTCAATTACGGTTGTAGCACGATGAGCATCTTTTTTATTGAGAACGAACGGGCTGTCGTATTCGTTGGTAAATACACCACCGTTTACATATACTTTACCGTTGCCACGAGCATAGATAACGGCATTAGCCTCGCCATCGCCATCAACACCGGCTTTGTAAGTACCACCATTGATGATAACCTCACCCTCTGAGATAACAGCATAACCATCGTTACCTGTTACAGCTGCGATAGTACCTTCGCCATCGATAGTAAGGGTAGCACCCTCTTTAACGATGATTACATCGGTCTTGATGTTATTTACTTTGTTGGTAATAGTCTTACCATTGAGGTGGAGGAACATACTGTGTTTCACCTCAACAGGCTCGTCCAATACAACATCCTCTTGCAATGTAACCTCACCACCTACAGCAGCAGCCAACAAAAGCTCCTCTTTGCTATTGTTAGGATATTCGATATCGTCGTAGTATGTGGGGATAATCTCTACGTTTACGTCAACATCGCTGGTAAACAATTGACCATAGATATTGGTACGATAGTTGCGTTGCAAAGGAATAGTAGTGAATGTGCGAGTTTTGGGAGTTACGCCATCGGTATAAGTAAGTTTCACGTAGTCGTTTACGCTCTTATCCTTGGTCATAAGCACATAGTTCATAGCAACATAGTCATAACCGGCTACGGGGAATACCTCGGTAGGTTGTGCATCGCGTACAACACGATTCATAGCATAAGTTACCTCTACAGGATTGGTAACCTCACGAGAGATAAAGTTGAATGTACTGTAAGTATCGGTTGTTACCGATGCGCTTGTAACAGCATAACCGGCATCGGCAGTCTCAGCAAAGTCGCTTGTACCAATGTTGAGTTGTGCAAAAGGACGATACATATCAACATCGATCTCCATACGACCTGTTACAGTAATAAGAGTATCGGTATAGAAAGCATCCATATCCTCGCGGTTCGACACTACACCATTGTAGTCAATAGTCATTGTCTTAGCTGCAAAGTCAACTTCGTAGGGAGCAGTCTCAGCATCGGCCCAGAATACAAGTCGATATTGATTGCCGGTAGTGAGTTGCAACTGAACTTTCGTTTTGAGGTTGATTGTTGCATCGGTTACGGTAAGAGCCGGCAAGTAGTCCAACTCATCACCATTCACTGCATACACTGCATATTGCAAGTTTTGAGCCATTGTACCATCGCTATAGGCACGAGTGGCAATCTCGGGGGTAGAGAGATTGATGGTTACCAATCCGTCGCCACCGTTCAATCCGAGGTCCGCCTCTGTTTGACATGAGGTAGCAAGCAACATACTTGCTGCTATTGCTCCGAAAAATAAATTTTTCTTCATTGTAATTACATTTATGAAGTTATTGCTCTTTTTCGAAAAATCCTGCTATGCCCATTTACAAGGAGCATAGCAGGTATTGATTTATTGAATAATTATTGCAATGACATTATTCGGCCGAAACCTCCATGTAGTTACCTACACGTTCAGCTTTGTAACCGGCAGCAAGCCAAGGTGTAGGATCAAACTTGTAGTTTGCTGTAGCTACTTGGAATTTACCACCAGAGATTTCAAGTTTAGCACCACCATCTGTGTAAACAGGTTGTTGACCTTTTGACATCATATCTTCCCATGTACCACCCTTTACATATGCTCTTGCATTGTTTTGCATTGAGAAGTAGCACTCACCAGTACGGAGAACCTCAAACGCACCACTGTTTACAGTCAACACAGCATTGTTAACGTAGAACATATGGCGACCAGAACTACTGTAATTAGCCTTGAGAGTAACATCGTTTACAACAACATTGGCATTATCAGAAATATAGATACCGCCACCACCGTTCATTACAAGGTCGTTAATTGTCACATTGGCTGCTTGGATTCTCAAGCCATAATTTTTGGTAGTTTTACCGCCGGCAATAAACTTGTAACCATTACCCAAGATGGTTTTGTTTGTATTTACATCTACCAAAGCTGTACCGAAGTCAAGGTCAGCACCAACGATGATATAATCACCCTCCACGTTGGCAACAGCTGCCTTAAACTCATCGGCTGTTGTTACATAGGCACCTGATACGACAACATATACATTACCATCTTCGAGCAATGATACAAAACCCTCTTTCAAGAAGTTAGTGTTAGCACCTTCAGCAGCATTGTTAGCGGGGTCGAAGTTGTAGAAGCGACCACCGGCAACCTCAATTACTGTAGTAGCGCGATCGGCATCTCTCTTATTGAGAACGAATGTGCTATTGTACTCATTGGGGAACTCACCGCCATTAACAGTTACTTTACCGTTGCCACGAGCATAAACAACAGCATTGGCAGCACCGTCTGCATCTTGACCGGCTTTGTATGTACCACCGTTGATTACCAACTCACCTTCCGAGATAACAGCATAGCCATCATTACCGGTTACAGCTTCGATAGTACCTTCACCATTGATTGTGAGTTTTGCACCCTCTTCAACGATGATAACATCGGTAAGTTGATTGGCTTCTTGGTTTTTGATAGTCTTACCATTGAGGTTGAGAACAGCTTCAACACCACTCTTCACTACCAAAGGTTGGTTGAGGAGGATATCCTCGGTAAGAGTAGCAATACCACCATTTTCAAACGCATCGAGAATAGTGTAAGCAGGCTCGTAGTAAGCGGGAATAATCTCAACATTTACGTCAACATCGCTTGTAAACAATTGACCGAAGATGTTGGTACGATAGTTGCGTTGCAAAGGTATGTTGGTAAATGTGCGAGTTTTGGGAGTTACGCCATCGGTATAAGTAAGGGTAACAGTGGGGTTAACACCCTTGTCGTTGGTCATAAGAATGTAGTTCATCGCTACATAGTCATAACCGGCTACGGGGAATGCCTCGGTGGGGAGTGTGTTAAG